>JAKFFK010000114.1:0-2652 GCA_036675285.1 Paucimonas sp.
CATCGTCGCGCATGTCAAGACCAGCGCACCGATCGCGCACCGCGCATTCGAGCGTTTTACCGACGAAGGGCCACTGGCCTTGCTGCCGCAGGACGATGGTTATGCGCTGGTCTGGTGCGCCCGTCCGCACAGCACCGCGCATTTGATCGGCTTGCCCGACGCGCAATTCCTGACGGCGCTGGGACAGGCATTCGGCACGCGCCTGGGGCGCTTTACCGATGTATCGGCGCGCAATACGTTCCCGTTGGGATTGAATGCGCATCCCGCCACCAGTGCCAGGATGGTTGCCATCGGCAATGCAGCGCAAACCCTGCATCCGGTTGGCGGCCAGGGCTTGAACCTGGGCTTGCGCGATGCGACGGTGCTGGCGCGTCTGCTGGCGCAACAGGCCAGCCCGGCCATGCTGCAAGAATTCCATCAAAGCCGTGAGCGCGACCGGCGGCTTGCCATCAGCGTTACCGATGCGATGGCGCGCGTATTCGCCAACACATCCGGCGGCGCGCTGCCGCAATCGCTGCTCAGCCTGTCGCTTGGCTTATTCGATACCATCCGTCCGGCCAAGCGGGCGCTGGCCGAATTGATGATGTTCGGCCACCGGCAATAACAGGCCAAGCCAGCGCCAGACGCTGTCCTGTTACTCGGCGAGCTGAGCCGGCGATGCGCCTGGCTGGTCGGACACGCGCCGTTTCTTCAACTGCTTTTTCTGGTACATACGGCTATCAGCCAGCTGCTGCAGGTTTTGCTTGCCCGGAGCTTCACTGACATGCGCCGAGCCGGCACTGATCCCGGCGAAACCGAAATCCTCAGCGCGCAATGCTTCCACGGCTTGCTGCAACATGCCATCTATCCAGTCAAGATCACCACTGTCGCAAGTGATGGCGAATTCATCGCCGCCCATGCGGTGCAGCACTGCCTGGCTGCCCAGACGCTGCTGCAAATGACTGGCAAACCGGCACAGCAATTCATCGCCACGCGCATGGCCGTAAGTATCATTGTAAAACTTCAGGTTATCGAGATCGATGATGGTCAGGCTGCCGGCAGCGGGCAATTTTTCGATTTCCGCAACCAGGCGAAAGCGATTCGGCAAGCCGGTCAGCGCATCGGTATGGGCCATGGCGGCGCTGCGCTTGGCATCGTCGAGCGCCGATTCCTTTTCATGGTGAAGCAGCGCGAATTGATAAGACAATACCAGCGCCAGCAGAAATACCTCTACCGTCACCGCCAGCAATCCAATATGTTCGATATAGATTGTGTAGGCATCCATCCGCGCCAGCGAAATGGCGGCCACACCAAGCATGAAAAAAGCGCCAATCGCCACCAGATACAGGCGCGCAGAACGATTGCCTTCACGCGCACGCACGATCCCGGCCACCAGGCCATAAGTCATGAACAGCCCGACACCGTAACGATCCAGTTCCAGCGACCAGTTGGGCCGGAGCAGCGCCAGCGCGATGAATACGCCGAACAGCACCAGCAGCGTCACGCCCGTCCGGTGCAGACGGGGATGACTGGCAGGCTTGATTTCCAATAGCGCCAGCACAAAGACGATGTAGGCGACATTGGAAAACAGGATCGGAAAACTGGCCAGATAAATCCAGCGCATGCCGAACAGATCCGGCAAGACCAGCAGGCACATGCCGTTCCACAGCAGGTTACCAAGAATGAACAACGCATACATGCGTTCGGCCATGCGTCGGCGCACCATCGCCAGCGCTGCATAGTAAAATCCCAAGCCCAGAAACACTCCGAGACACAGCAGCACCACGGCATTGCCAGCCTTGATATTCTGCTGATAGTGTTGCAAGGTATCCAGATACACTTCCGGCTGCGCCAGGAACAGCGGCGAATCCAGCTGCGTCATCAACCGGTAAGCGCCGGCCTCCAGAGTGACTTCCCGGCCATGCCGCATAAAAAACGGGTTCGGCACACGGCTCTGGATACCGCCTTCCAAGGTAGCGACTTGCCGGCCGCCGGCATCGTAGAGCAGATGCCGGAAGCGGCCGATCATGCTGGAATTCTTGAAATCCAGTACATATCTGCCGCTGCGTCTGATGGTGAAATCTGCCTGATGCCAGAAATTGCCGCCGGTGGGCGCCAGCTGTGCGCTGCGCTGCAGCCCGGCGGCAGCCAAGTCCGGCTGACCACGGTATTGCCAATCCGGACCGGCCTGATACAGCTGTCCCGGCAAGTCTTGCGGCGCAGCCTGCAGCATGCCGGGCAAGCATGCCAGCAAGGCGATCAGACATGCCACAATCCTGCGCAGACGCCGGCATGGCAATGAAAAAAGAAATCGAACCAAAATCGAAAGCTGCATTGCTATCCTGCCCCGGCAATAGACAAAAAAAACCGCGCAACATGCACGCGGTTTTTTATTATTTCAAGACAGCTTACGAAGCCTTCAATGCCACCAGCACTTCATCGAGCATCTTCTTCGCATCGCCGAACAACATGCGGTTGTTATCCTTGTAAAACAATGGATTGTCGACGCCCGCATAGCCGGAAGCCATGCTGCGTTTCATGACAATGGAAGTCCTGGCTTTCCAGACTTCCAGCACCGGCATGCCGGCGATCGGGCTGGTCGGATCTTCCATCGCCGATGGATTGACGATATCGTTGGCGCCGATCACCATGGCCACATCGGTGTCCGGGAAA
>JAKFFK010000157.1:0-15750 GCA_036675285.1 Paucimonas sp.
CAAATACAAATGTATATATTGCAACACATCCTACATTAATGTTATAAATATATCAATTCAATAAACTGCATTTTGCCTTTGGGAAATTTATGAACTCTAAAGTGGTAGAGATTCCGGTGAAACCAAAAAAAGCCAGCCGGCCTTCTCTTTACACGGAACATTCTTCCAATCCTCCTGTAGATATTCAAGACAGCATACTTGGGAGTCTGGAGTCGACTGGCTCCCAGCGAAGCATCCGTAAAACATTGTTGCTGGTCGCCCTCGCGCTTGGTTTGTTGGGCAGCGGGTGGTATGCGATGCAAGCGCAACCGAATGCTTGGCGCATGCAGTCGACTCTGGCGTCTGCTGAAATGCCGTCGGCAAAGCCCGATGCCGAATCAACTGCGTTGCTGGCGTCCAATGATGCAGCAGCGCCGATTTCCACAGTGGCCGGGAACGCAGCGACTCAGGCTGAACAAGCGCCTGCCATCATCGTCGCGGATACAACGACAACCGAACCGCTTCCTCAGGACAAGCTTGCGTTAGCAAGCGTTCCGCTCACACAGGAGCCGGCAACAGGGTCGAAAGACGAAAGAGCGTCTGATGCAGTGACCAAATCCGAGCTAGCTCAAACGCTTGAAAGGAAACAGAAAGATCAAGAAGAGAAAGCCGTGCTGGTGCCGTCTGCATCTACCGCATTGGCCTCTGTTTCTCCAAAATCGCAAGCTGCACCGGCAAACGCCAAAGCAGTTTCTGCATCGGCCGGCAAAGCGGCGAAGGCAGGCAAGCCTGCCAAGGATGACGATGTGGAATTGATTGCTGCTTTGTTGAACCGGGTTACAACAAAACCGGCTCAGACTGAGCGAGATGTCACACGCACATCCGAAGCGGGAAAAGCTCAGCCGCGTACTAGCTCGCAATCTGTGAAAAAAGCTAAAAAAAATGATGGCACTCGTGCCGCCGCTGTCAGCCGGGTGAATGAGCCGACCGAAACATTGCTCAAGCGTTGCAAAAGCATGGGATTTTTCGAAGGCGAACTATGCCGGTTTCGAACCTGTTCCGGTCGCTGGGATAGCGATCCGGCTTGTATGGATACGACCCAGCTTTCCACCATCATCCCTTGAGTCGATCCTGCCATGCTGACGCCGGCAGATGACAACGCCTGCTTCAACTGGTGGCGCCGGCAATGCTCAAGCCGATGGCTTCGGCAACCTTGATGCCGTCGATTGCGGCGGACATGATGCCACCGGCATAGCCGGCGCCTTCGCCGGCAGGGTACAGGCCAATGGTGTTGACGCTCTGGAAATCATGATTGCGTGTGATCCGTATCGGTGACGATGTGCGAGTTTCCACTCCGGTCAAAACGGCATCGTGCATCGCAAATCCTTTGATTTGCTTGTCAAAGAAGGGCAGGGCTTCACGAATTGCGTCAATTGCGTAATCCGGCAAGCTCGTATCCAGCGCACACAAATTTACCCCAGGCTTGTATGACGGCGTCACTGCGCCAAATGCAGTCGAGGCCCGGTTTGCCAGGAAGTCGCCCACCAGTTGACCCGGCGCATCGTAATTTTTGCCACCCAATTCAAACGCCCTTGATTCCCACTGGCGCTGGAAGGCAATTCCCGCCAATGGATGCCCCGGAAAATCGGCTGGTGTAATGCCGACCACGATGCCACTGTTGGCATTGCGCTCATTGCGCGAATACTGGCTCATGCCATTGGTGACTACCCGGTTCGGTTCCGATGTGGCAGCAACAACAGTTCCGCCTGGGCACATACAGAAACTGTAGACCGAGCGGCCGTTTGCGCAATGGTGTACCAGCTTGTAATCGGCTGCCCCCAGCAACGGATGGCCGGCACTTGGGCCAAAACGGGCTCGATCGATCAGCGACTGCGGATGCTCGATGCGAAATCCGATTGAAAACGGCTTGGCTTCCAGATAGACGCCGGTGTCATACAACATTTGAAAAGTGTCGCGGGCGCTGTGGCCAACTGCCAGTACCACATGTTCCGTTGCCAGATATTCGCCACCAGCGAGCTCGATGCCGCGCACTTTCCCCTGGTCGATATCAATCCGCTCTACCTTGCTTTGAAAGCGAAATTCGCCACCGAGTTCTTCAATCGATGCCCGCATCAATTCGACCATCTTGACCAGTCGGAAGGTGCCGATATGCGGTTTGTTGACGTAAAGGATTTCCGGCGGCGCATCGGCTTTGACGAATTCGGTCAAGACTTTTCGACTGTAATGCTTGGGATCTTTGACCTGGCTGTATAGTTTGCCATCGGAGAAAGTGCCGGCGCCGCCCTCGCCAAACTGCACATTCGATTCCGGATGCAATTCCCTTTTTCGCCACAAGCCGAATGTGTCCTTGGTACGTTCGCGTACCTCTTTGCCGCGTTCGAGAATAATTGGCCGAAAACCCATCTGCGCCAGGATCAGGCCGGCAAAAATGCCGCATGGGCCGGCACCAATGACCACAGGCCGGAAAGGAAAGCTGCTGGGCGCTCGTGCGACAAAATGGTAAGAGGTGTCCGGTGTCGGCGTGACATGTCGCTCATGCTTTAAGCGAGCCAATACGGCGGCTTCGTTTTTAACTTCGGCATCAATGGTGTAAGTAAAGGTGATCGCTGTCTTCTTGCGCGCATCGCTACTGCGGCGAAAGATCGAGAAACTAATCAGATCGGCTGCATTGATTCCAAGGCGCTGCAGAATTGCCGCGTGAATTTCAGCTTCGGGATGATCAAGAGGGAGTTGAAGGTCAGTAAGGCGCAGCATGAATACCTAATCCGGAAAATCTGGTTAATTTTTTACTGATTTCCTGTGCATAGTGCTGCATCAGGGAACCGCCGCGGTATTTTACTCTGGCCAATGTTTATTTCATGTTTTCTTGGCCTCCGCTGTAAATAATGCTCTGCTGATGTAGTTTCTGCCGCATCTGAAGACCGCTGTAGATCCATGTGCATATTGGCGGGGCGATCAAGCGGCCCATATGCTGGCATAAGCTTTGCCTTGGTTTGCGCTGTGGTCAATGTATTTCCTGTTTTTTTCAATCTTTGCATAATGAAAAGAGAATACCGATGAAAACAATGAAACCCATAAAAATGGCTTGCGCCAGTGCGTTTGCCGCAATGCTGGCGAGTGCAGGCGTCGTATATGCGCAGGCACAAGCTTCGGAAAGTACGAGCCAGCCTTCCTCTACTTCAAGCAGCACGCCGATGTCGTCCGGTACCAATAGCAGTGGCACATCTGCTCCGGCAGGGGAAAGCTCTGCCGGAGCGAGTTCCAGCAGTGCTGCAGGCACTTCGACAGCGGCGGGAACGCTGAATTCGACGGACAAGAAAATGATGATGCAATTAGCACAGGCTAATATTGCCGAAATTGAAACTGCAAAACTTGCACAAACCCAGACGAAAAATCCGGACGTGCTGGCTTTTGCCGAGAAAATGATCGATGACCATATGCAAGCTGCGGAGGAATTAGCCAAACTGGCGCAGGAAAAAAACGTGACACTTCCTGGCGAGCCGGATGCCAAGCATCAGGCATTAGCTAAAAAAATGGCTAAGCTGGAGGGAGATAAATTCGACAAGCAATACATGGCACACGCTGGGATGGAAGACCATCAGGCAACCATTGCATTATTAAAGCGTATCAACACTCGTGCTGCAGACCCCGATTTGAAGGCGCTCGCCGGAAAAATGCTGCCTACGGTAGAAGAACACTTGAATACCGCGAAAGAAAAGAAACAGTAAACAGAAATTCAGTGGCTGGCATGGGGAATGACACACCCATGCCGACTTTTTCCTTCACCGCTTTGCCTGAAGTGGATCGTTCGCCGACGTCAGCTTACCTAGAGATAGACATGGGTCGCCTGACGCCGATTTTAAACGGAAAGGAACTGGAGTAAATTCCAACGGATTCTGCAACACAAGCGGATAAGTTTTTTACGCATGAAATATTTGCAGCATTTATGCTGGTTTCCAAATATGGAAAATTTGATGGATGTCATCATTATTGCTGATTTAGCCGCAATTTTTCAGCATGTGCTTCGTCTATCAAAATAATCTAATTGATGTAGTCAGACTTACTACCTCAACCTGATAAATCTTTTGGTATCGCCTTATTGATATTGGCAGTTGAAACCACTGCATGGAGGATTAAATGCCCATCAGCGAGTGTTGCAATATTGGCGTCGTTTGTTGTGGGCCTGACGCATCGATTCCAGACATTGCGCGATTGATGCGAAAGCACCATGTGGGCGATGTGGTAGTTGTAAAGCAGCAGGGCAATGGACGGTTTCCGATCGGAATCGTGACGGATCGAGATATTGTAATTGAAACCATTGCAGAACAGGTAGACATGGCGCTTTTGACAGCGGAAGACATCATGAGCGCGCCCTTGGTAACGGTGCAGGAAAATGAAAGTTTTGCCGAGTCTCTGCGCCTGATGCGGCATCACAAAATTCGGCGTCTGCCAATTGTGAATCAAGAAGGCACTCTGTACGGCATCGTTACCGCCGACGATATCATTAACTTGCTGACGCAAGAGCTGGCATTGATTACCACCACGATTGCCGAGCAACCGGTGGCTGAGGGGCAGGTGCGCCGTTAAACGAGGCTAACCCTTGCATCGTATTGTCGCCCATTGATCAATTGCGACAAGATTGAGGTTCATCATCCGGCACTGCCGTCTCTGAAATAATATAAAACATGCAGACTTAGGAAAAAAGGCAGGAAGTTCATTGCCAGGCTGATGGACTTCAGGAATAAGCACCTAAGCTGGCAGATGCCTTTGGCAGAGCATATTTTATCGCGGCAAATTTTGATTCGAACTGGAGGTAGGCATGGCTGGCAATCAATCTCGTTTTGACCCCTTCCGGGCTATTGCTCGATTTGACCCGATGCAGGAAATTGAAGATTTGTTCAAGGATAATCGCTGGCTACCGAATGCGCGCCGGTTCGGCACCGAGCCGGGACTTAAAATGGATGTTGTGGAAAATGAGCAATCCTATATCGTGAAAGCGGAAATTCCCGGCGTCGCCAAGGAGGATATCAAGGTGGCCATCGAAGGTAATCAAGTATCGATCACTGCCGAGATAAAAAAAGAACAGGAGCAAAAAGAAGGAGAAAACCTGCTATGCAGCGAGCGGTATTATGGCCAACAGTCACGCCATTTTGCGCTGGCCCAGGAAGTGGACGATGCCAAGGCGGAAGCGAAGTACCAGGATGGCGTACTCGAACTGGTCTTGCCGAAGAAAGCAAATGCCGGACGCAAGCAGATTTCTATTCAATAAACGGTTGGTCTTTTAAACTGAAACTGCAAGCTTTGTACTGTATTCACCCGAATGGCCATATTTCGGGTTGATCATTTTTTGCAGAGCTGAAACTGCGGCATCCTTTTTCGGCTCTCGCCTCAAATCTGGCTTGTCTGCTGCGCGATTGATGAAAGTTATGCGTTGACAGGGCAGGGTAATGCCTGTTCTCTTGGGCAAGCCACTAGCGCATCATGTTATTTCATATGGCATGATGCGCTAATGGCTGCCAATTCCTGACAATGCGTGCGAGCTTTCATTACCTGGAGCCAGTCTGCGCGCCAGTGGAGTGTTGATTAATTTAGAGGATCGGGAGTATCGATGAAATTCAAACACTACAAGGGTGGTGTGTATGAGTTTGTGAGTGAAGCAATTCTTGAGTCGGACCTGACCCCCATGATTGTCTACCGGGCTGCCGACGGTTCGGTCTGGATCCGACCCAAAACGGTATTTCATGAAATGGTGCACTGCAATGGCCAAGAGGTGCCGCGCTTTAGCCTAGTCGTTGAATAGGCGAATGATGAAGCGTCAGGAAGTATACCTATTGCTTATAATGCAAGCAAATGATGGCTTTTTGCGGCTTTTAATTGTCTTGTCCGGCGCCGCTTTTTTGGAATAGTTCACGAAAACCAATGAATCTGTTCCCCTGTCATCCTCACTGAGATATCATTTCGTTATCACATCTTATGACAATTTTTACGTCTCCTATCTGATGCAGCTTATTAAACAGGTTATCCAGTTAGCGAAAGATCGTGCGCTGATCAAATTTTCGGCGCTGACTCGCCTGATGGTCAAAGACGCGGATAATGCCATGGTTCAAGCCTTGTCCAATAGCCGCTCCGGCATCGACCAGAGAAACCTGACCTTGGCACTGCAGTTTTTGCGGCAGGACAATGGGGTTTTCCTGGGCCGCATGGATGCGCTTTTCAGAGATGGTGTGGAGCGCGCCATGCGCACCATGTACACCGATCTGCGCCAAGGCTTGAATAATATGTCGGCCAATACTTTGTCGCTGATCGATGATGAAACCGTCAATCGCCAGCTGGAGGTCGGACACCTGGTCCAGCGGCTGCGTGATGCTTGCGATGAAAGCCTGGGTCGCCTGAACATCATGATTGCTCAGATCCATGGCGACCCCAATGTCAGTGAACGGGAAAACCCTTTTCGGCCGTTTTTGATGGCGCGCGCCTTGCATGAAGTGCTGAAGGAAAAGGTGCCTGACGGCGAGGTTGCCAAAGTCTTGTTTGCGCACCTGTCCAATTCTCTGGCAATACATTTATCTGATTATTACGCTTCGATATGTGAAGTATTTGATGCCAGTGGCATTCAGGCCAGGTTAATGGCGCGCCCCACCAAGTTGAAGCGGCATCAACGCGACCAGCTGGCGCAACAGTTAGCCTCGCTGAAAGCGCCACCCTCAGGTGGCAATGCGACTGGTGGTGGCAGTCCGTTTGCGGCCGCAGGCGTGCCGGGTGACTTGAATCCGCGCATCATGCCCTCGTTGCAGCGTATGTTTGACTTGATGCAGAAAGAATATCCCGGCAGTGCCGATTCTGCCGTCAATCCCAATACATCGCCTGCCGCGTTGCAGCAGCACCAATCTGAGGAATTTCAAGATTTTTTCTGGCGCTTGTTCAACCAGGCTCAAGAGCCGGCTCAGCCGGGACAGCAGCGGCAGCGGTATACGTTGAACGATGGCAGCAGCCAGGCAGTGAATGCGGATGCATCGCTACAGGCACCGGCATCGCGCCAGCTGCTTGAGCAGCTGGATCGCTTTCAACAGCAGGCGGCGAACGGACAACCCATTTCCGAACAGATATCGCCGGAACAAAATCAGCTTTTTTCTCTGGGCGACAAGCTCTCATCTCAAGATGCAACCCAGACAGAGCGCATCGCGATCGATGTTGTAGCCATGCTGTTCGAATTCATCCTGGAGGATGAACAGATCCCGGCCGGTATGCGGGTACAGATCGCGCGTTTGCAAATTCCATTTTTGAAGGCGGCGATGCTGGCGCCGGAATTGTTGCATCAGGCTGAGCATCCGGCCCGCCTGTTATTGAACCGGATGAGTTCGGCGGCGATCGGTCTTGATCCTGCCACGTCCATGGGACAACAACTGGATGGCGAAATCGCCCGTCTGGTGAAAAGAATTCTTGCCGAATTCGACAAAGATGTAGCCATCTTTACTGAGTGCCTGCAGGAGCTGCAACAGTTCCTGGAAGAGCAATTGCGCAATACCGATGCTGAAATTGCGCGCAGTGTCCAGGCGGTGGAAGATGCCGAAAAATTCAGTGCGCTCTTGCATAACACCGGGATGTCGTTGCGCGAGATTGTTGCGCCGCTGAACATTGATCAGCGTATTGTCGATTTCATCGTACGGATTTGGGCACGGGTGCTGGTGCGAGCCTCACTCCAGGATGCGGCCGGCAATGTTCCGGCAACGACAGCGAGCCAGCAATATCGGGATGTTTTGCCAGAATTGGTATGGAGTGTGCAGGAAAAGCAATCGCCGGAAGACCGCAATGCCTTGATCCGCTTACTCCCGGGCTTGGTGAAGCGACTGAAAATCGGCATGCTGATGATTCATTTGTCGGAAGATGAATGCAAGATTGCACTGGATCAGCTGGTAGCAGTTCATACCCAGGTGTTACGTGCAAACCAGATCGCCGGCACAACAAAAAAATTGCCGTCACTGGATGAATTGCGCAAGGAATTTACCCGGCTTGTGATGAGTGATGATGATGCGGCCTGGACCCTGGCCGAGCCGTTTCAAGTGCACGAAGATACTCTGGAAACCGCATTGGCGGCGCGTGGAGTCGAGGCAGATCTGGATATGGACCAGGGGCCGCACCATGTGAGCGCTTCCGGCACCGAATTGCTGACGCAGATCCAGGTAGGCACCAGCGTGCAATGCTGGGCAGCAGATACATCCGTACTGGCCCGCGTGAGCTGGATCAGCAAGCATCATTCGCTGTTTATCTTCAAAATGGAGCAGAATGCCAAGCCGCTGGTCTATTCGGCGGCATCGCTGGCGAATGCATTGCAGGAAGGAAAAATCCGGCTAGTCGAATATGCGCCTGCATTCGACCGTGCCATGGATGCACTGATGATGGGCGCGGAAGCGCTGCAGACAGCACGCCGCTAACCGGGCATGAAGCCCGGAAATTTGCAGCAATGACGTGACATAAAGCCGGTTACTCTGCCGGCTTTATTTTTTGGTTCTGAACATGAAGACATATCTGCTCTATCTGGCCACGGCGCTGGCGGAAATCATCGGTTGCTATTTGCCTTATCTATGGCTGAAACGTGACGGGTCGGCCTGGCTTTTGCTGCCGGCTGCCTGCAGTCTCGGCTTGTTCGCCTGGCTGCTGACACTACATGGCTCGGCGTCGGGACGGGTGTATGCAGCCTACGGCGGCGTTTATATCGGTGTCGCGATTATCTGGCTATGGACGGTCGATGGAGTCAAGCCGACCGGGTGGGATTTTGCCGGTGCGCTAGTGGCGCTGGCAGGCATGGGATTGATCGCATTTCAGCCGCGCGGCTAAGCCATTACTGTTTTTCGCAGGCCATCTGATGTTGTATTCCAGCGTCTCCATGTCAAATTTTGTAAGATTTATGCCGCCAGACTGGAGCTCTGTATCATGGCTATGGAGATACGGCGTGCAGTCATCGCGTTTGCCGGGCACTACAGATATAGCGATGCGTTCTTGCCATTTGGCGTCCCAAGCTGGTTCCATGATTTTTGGATCGTACATGTCATGAAGAATACTCTGCTGAGACAGGCCGGTTCATTGATGCTACTGACGACTTTTCCGATGCGGCGCAGCGTGTCATGGGCGGTTTCATTGCAAACCCGCGAACGCACGCGCTTGCAGTCTGAAATGTCGCAAATTCGCGGTCTCATGCCTTTGCTGATGAAGCAGCGTAACGGCTATATCTGGTCAGAAGACGACCGCAGGGAAATCAGGGGCCAGCTATGCAAGCTGTTGGCGCTTGGCCCTTATCTGATTTTGTTTATCTTGCCTGGTGGTTTCATTGCATTGCCGGTTCTGGCCTGGTGGCTCGACCGCCGGCGCCAAAAACGCATAGCCAATCTGGAGCAGCCACACAGGAAATGAGCCCCGCACCTGATCGGTTGAGCTTGGTGTACCCGATCGGTTTGGCTTACTTTGACGGAAGGTAAGTAGGAAGGTGTGCACGCAGCAGACCCTCCTGTTTTTGCTGCTGGCAGCGAGGCACGATTATTGCGACGCCACTTCCGAAAAGCGGCCGGCCCGAAAATCTTCAACTGCCTGGAAGATTTGCTCATTGGTGTTCATCACAAATGGACCATATTGTGCAATCGGCTCATTCAGTGGTTGTCCGGCGATCAGCAAGGCGCGCGCCGGCCCTTCGGCATGCAAGACGACGCCATCAGTATCGACGCCATTGTTCAGGATAGCCATGCGCTGCTCCGGCACAGATTCTGCGCCGATTTTCAGCGTGCCGCGATAAACGTACACGAATGCATTGTGATTGGCTGGCAGGTGTTGAGCGAAGCTGGCAGCATGGTCGAAATGCAGGTCCAGATACAGTGGCTGCGTGGTGTCGCGCTGCATGGCGCCCGACACGCCATGACTGGCGCCAGCGATCACCCGCGCAGTCACGCCATCGTCTGTGCTGAACTGCGGGATATCGTCGCTTTGAATGTCTCGATACCAGGGCGCACTCATCTTGTCAGCGGCAGCCAGGTTCAGCCACAGCTGAAAACCTTCCATGCGTCCATCTTCCTGCTCCGGCAGCTCGGAATGGATCACGCCGCGCCCGGCAGTCATCCATTGCACGCCGCCGTTTTGCAGCAAGCCTTCATTGCCGGCGCTGTCGCGGTGGCGCATGCGGCCTGCGATCATGTAGGTGACGGTTTCAAAGCCGCGATGCGGGTGATCGGGGAAGCCGCCGATATAGTCTTCCGGGTTGTCGGTGCCGAAGGCATCGAGCATCAGGAACGGGTCAAGCCGGCGTTGCAGGTTTTGCGTCAAAACGCGGGTGAGCTTGACACCGGCGCCATCGGACGTGGCCATGCCGGCAATCAGCCGCTCCACTTCACGCGCACGCAACACGGTTTCGTTTCGCAATTCCAGGGTCGTAGCAAGTGTCATCACAATCTCCTTGTATTCGATCGGTGAGGAATCAGGCTGCCAGCGCCGCCTCGATCTCCGCTCTGGCCGATGCCAGCGCTTTTTGCTCAGCTTCCGGTCCCATCGCCAATCCTTCGGCGTACACGAACTGGACGTCGGTCATGCCCAGGAAGGCCAGAATGGTTTTTAGATACGGTACCTGGGAGTCGGTTGGCGTATTGCGGTATTGGCCGCCACGCGTCAGCGCAACATACACCTTCTTATTCTTGAGCAGTCCCTCCGGCCCCTTGTCAGTATACTGAAACGTCACCCGGGCGCGTGAGATGGCATCAATCCAGTTTTTCAGCTGAGCAGATACGCCGAAGTTGTACATGGGAACACCCAATACCACCACATCGGCTGCCTGAATCTCGGCGATCAAGACATCGTCCAGCGTCACACGGGCAGCCTGTTCGGCGCTGCGTTGTTCAGCAGGCGTAAACAAAGCCTGCAATCCGGATTCATCCAAGGCCGGGTGTGGTGCACGTGCCAAATCACGGACAGTCAGCGTGGATTGCGGCTGACTGGCTTGCAGGCGCTCGACAATATTGGTGGCGAGCTGGGTGGAATGAGAGCTTGCGGCACGGGCGCTGGAATTGATTTGCAGAATGTTCATGGTGTCCTCCGTTGAAATTGAATAGCTGATGGAGCCATTCTAATTATTCCATATGGAACCCGGAAGCCCTTTTATCGGATAACATTGTTCCATTGTTGGCATAATAAGTCTGAACATGAATCCCGAACCGAATGATTTGTTGCTATTTGCCCGGGTGGTCGAGGAAGGTAGTTTCAGCCGGGCCGCCGAACGGACCGGCTTGCCGAAGTCGACAGTTTCGCGCCGGGTTGCCTTGCTTGAAACCGCCTTGGGAGAACGTCTGTTGCTGCGCACGACGCGCAAGCTGACAGTGACCGATTTCGGCCATAGCGTGCTGGAACACGCGCAACAGATGGCCGCAGAAGTCGATGCCGCGATATCACTGGCGCAGCATCGCCAGATCGAACCGAGCGGCCGGCTGCGCGTTTCGATGCCGGGAGATCTGGCCTCGGTCGTGCTGGGGCCGCTGCTGGCTGAATTTGTCGAAAAATATCCGGCGATATCGCTGGAAATCGACTTGTCGCCACGGCGGGTCGATCTGATCGGGGAGAATTTCGATGTTGCCATCCGCATGGGTGAGCTGACCGACGATGCATCGCTCGCTGCGCGCCGACTGGCGACTTTTTCAGCCGGACTGTATGCCTCGCCCGCTTACCTTGTGCGACATGGCGTGCCGTCGGAACCGGAAGCGCTGATGGAACATGATGCCTTGCGCCTGCTGATGCGCAGCGGCGAGCCCATGCCCTGGATACTGAGTCGCGGCGCGCAGCGCTGGGAAGGCATTCCCCCCGGACGGGCTACGGTGAACTCGCCTGATTTATTGTTACGCCTGGCCTGTGCCGGGGCCGGCATCACGGTCGTGTCGGACCACTATGCCAACGCGTATGTGCGCAGCGGCCAGCTGGTGCCGGTGCTGTCCGACTGGAGCATGCCGGCGACATCAGCATGGGCGGTATTTCCCGGACGCCGGCTGATGCCGGCGCGCACCCGGGTCTTTATCGATATGCTGGCGGCGGAGTTTTCCGGGCCAAAGTGTCAGGCGCAGGAAGCAGAGGGAAAACAGCGCAGGGCCGACATCACCCCATGATGTGATATCCGGCATCGATATATTCGATATTGCCGGTGAGGGCACGGGCGCTGTCGCTGACCAGGAATGCGGCAACGTTGCCTACGTCTTCAATGCTCGCCAGCATATGCTGTGGTGCCTGCAGGCGAGCGCGATCGAGCAATTCATCAAAAATCCCGAAACGCCTTGGCACAGCCATAGGCAATACTTTAATCATTGGCGATGCCAAACACCAAACCCTTTTTCCCGGCCAGCGCTGTCATTTTATTTCCTTATGCATTGTTATAAGTAAATATGCCAATGGATTGCCATTTTTTGTGACAGGCAAACAGCATGGCAACCGGCCTTGTATTTGCGCATGGACCGGCCAAACCGGTTTGTGACCAGATCAAAGGATCGTTTGTCGTTGTATGAACATGACTAAAGTCCACTATACGATATTGTTTGCGGCTATATAATACCCGCCATGACATATCTTGCAATCAAATCCGTGGCATCTCCATCAAAATCTCTGCGTTCTATGGCACGGCATGCGCTGAGCCGCCTGGTACGACATTTCCACATATCTGCCTGAGCACCCGACAGGAAACTACCCATGCTCGACGCAGACGCCAAGCAAGTGCTTGACCTGATTGCAGGCAAAAACCTTCCTTCCTATGACTTGCTGCCGCCACTGGTAGTGCGAGCCTTGTATAAGAGCGGTACTTATCCGGTGCAGCCGCAAGCGCCCATGGTCGGGGAGGTCAGGGATTTTACCTTGCCGGGGCCAGCCGGCGAAATCGCCATTCGCTGGTACCGGCCATTGGGTGCAATGGCGCAGCAGACACTGCCTGCGCTGGTGTTTTTTCACGGCGGCGGATTTACGCTGGGCGATCTCGATACCCATGACACTCTGTGCCGCGAGCTGTGCAACCAGGCGCAGCTGGCAGTCTTTGCCGTTGACTATCGGCTGGGTCCCGAGCACAAGTTTCCTGCAGCGCATGAAGATGCCTTTGCTGCCCTGCAGTGGATTGGCAGTCATGCGGGGCAATTATTGATTGATCCAGCCAAGCTGGCTGTCGGCGGCGATAGCGCAGGCGGCAACCTGGCGGCAGCCTGCGCATTGATGGCGCGCGACAGGGGCAGTCCCCGGCTGGCTTACCAGCTATTGATTTATCCCGGCACCGATTTTCGCTGCGTTGCGCCGTCTCATGAGCGCAATGGCAAAGGTTATTTACTCACCAGCAAACTGATTGACTATTTTTGCGACTGTTACCTGAGATCCGATGCAGACCGGCTGGACTGGCGGCTTTCACCGGCGCTTGCAACGGATTTCAGCCGGCTGCCACCGGCACTGGTGCTGACCGCCGGCTACGATCCGCTGGTGGATGAAGGCAAGGAATATGCAGACCGGCTGCGGACGGCCGGCAACCAGGTCGAATATGTATGTTTTACCGGCCAGCTGCATGGCTTTATCACGATGGGCCGACTGATTGCCGAAGCAAACGAGGCGGTTGCCCTGTGCGCCCGGCGGCTGGGAGCGCTTTGATGCGGTTGCAGATGGTGGCAGCATGAAGTCGACGCGCTGCCAGATCAAGCGGCGCGTTGCCGATGCCTTATCAAGACTATGCCGTCCTGTCGGCTGCATGGCGGGCTTTACCAAACACATTCCGTTGCCGGAATTTGGGAAATAATACGAAGGTGTCCAGTAATGTCAGACCAGTCCAAAAATAATCTCAGAGCCTTGACCCTGGCCGCGCTTGGTATCGTATACGGGGATATCGGCACCAGTCCTCTGTACACGATGAAGGAAGTGTTTTCGAAAGATCATGGAATTCCGCTTACCCATGCCAATCTATTGGGTGTCGTTTCATTGATTTTCTGGGGCTTGATCGTTATCGTCTCCCTGAAATACGTGACCCTGGTGTTACGCGCGAATAATCGGGGCGAGGGTGGCATCATGGCCTTGCTGGCGCTGGCGCTGTCTTCGTTTACCCCGCAATCGCGCTGGTTTTTCCCCGTGATGATCGTCGGCTTGATCGGTACGGCCTTGTTCTATGGGGATGGTGTGATCACGCCCGCGATTTCGGTGCTATCGGCAATCGAGGGCCTGGAGATCGCAACGCCGGCATTCCGTCCGTTTGTAGTGCCCCTGACGGTCATCATCCTGATCGCACTCTACATGATTCAGCGTAAAGGAACCGCCGGGCTCGGCAAGTGGTTCGGACCCATCGTGCTGGTCTGGTTTACCACGCTGGGAGCCATGGGCCTCGTCAATATCATCGAAACTCCGGCAATTCTTGCTGCAATCAACCCGGCGTATGCACTGCACTTTCTGTGGCAGAACAGCATCCTGGCTTTTCTAGCACTTAGCGCTATCGTGCTGGCTTTTACCGGCGCCGAATCGCTTTATGCCGACATGGGGCATTTTGGTAAAAAGCCGCTCAGGCTTGCCTGGTTTTCAGTGGTTTTTCCAGGTTTGGCGCTCAGTTATCTGGGGCAGGGTGCGCTACTGCTGTCAAATCCTGAGGCCGTATCAAATCCGTTTTATCAGCAACTCGGCCCATGGAGTATTTATCCGCTGGTGATCCTGTCGACCATGGCGACAGTGATTGCTTCGCAGGCCATGATTTCCGGCACATTTTCCATGACTCAGCAGGCAATTTCGCTGGGCTTCCTGCCGCGTATGCGAGTCTTGTATACATCGGATCGGGAAATCGGCCAGATTTATATCCCGCTGGTTAACTGGCTGCAGCTGAGCGCCGTGGTGCTGGCGGTAATCGGTTTCGGATCTTCGTCCAAACTGGCCTTTGCCTACGGCGTAGCGGTCACCGGCACGATGCTGATGACCACCATCCTGACGTTTTTTGTGATTCGTTTTAAATGGCATTACCCGTTGCTGTTATGCTTAGCGGCCACCGGGTTTTTCTTCATCATCGACATTGCTCTCTTATCGGCCAATAGCCTGAAGATTCTGCATGGCGGCTGGTTCCCGATCTTGATTGGCGTGGCAATGGTCACCATCATGCTGACCTGGAAGGATGGGCGCCAGTTGGTGTATGAGAATCTCAGAAAGCATTTGATTCCGCTGGATGACTTCCTGCAGTCGCTGTTTATCAGTCCTCCTGTGCGCGTCGAGGGCACTGCCGTATTTTTCCGCGCCGAAGGCGACGGCGTGCCGCATGCGATGCTGCATAACCTGTTGCATAACAAGGTCTTGCACGAGCGGATCATATTCCTGACTGTGGTCAATGAAGATATTCCGTTTGTGCCCGAACAGGAGCGGGTAAAAATCGAAACGCTCGGGCAGGAGTGCTATCAGGTCAATATTCATTATGGCTTCAAGGATGAGCGCGATATTCCGCTGGCACTGGAAATGTGCAAGGAGCATGGGCTCGATATCGAGATGATGAGCACGTCGTTTTTTATCTCGCGGCAGAATGTCATCCCAAGGGTTGGCAGCGGCATGGGGCGATGGCGCGAAGCGATGTACGCGACCATGTCACGCAACGCGCGGGATGCGGCAGATTATTATCGTGTACCCAGCAACCGCGTGATTGAATTGGGAACCCAGGTTGAAATCTAGTGGCGTCTGCACGCCTCTGTGCCGAAATGAGAGATGATGGGCGAAGCATCCGGGTGATTGAAATCGGTGCAAGCCTGC
>JAKFFK010000109.1:0-15384 GCA_036675285.1 Paucimonas sp.
ACTGGCATCTTGGTCGCTTGCGTAATAATTCAACGTATAGGTGCCGGCGGGGCCGACGCTGGGCCAGCTGAATGCGCCGGCAGCCGACAAGGTGGCGCCGGACGGCAAGGAGGCAGCCTGAAAGATCATTGCGTCGCCATCGGCATCGGTTGCAGTGACGTTAAAGCTGAGCGCGCTTCCCGGCGTCGCCGTTTGCACCGCGATCGCGCCCAGTACCGGCGTCGAATTGACGCGCACGGCAACCGTCGCGGTACCAGTTTGTCCGGCATCGTCAGTAGCTTTTAATCTCAAGAAATACGCTCCTGTGGCAGGCGCCACAAAGCTTGCGTTCTGGGTAGTGTGGTCGGCAATTGTGCCCGCCGAGGCGCCGCTGCTCGTCCATTGATAAGAAATAATCGAGCGTCCCGTATTCGCTGCCGCGTTACCGGAAAGCAAGACTGTAATACCAGGCGCAACGACTTGCGAGGCTGAAGCAACGGTAACCGTTGGCGCTGTTTTTACTGTAGTTAGCGCTCCCATTGCATCAAGCAGACCAGCGCCGCATTGTCCGGGATAGGTAGTGACACAGGTTGAACCCGCCGGATGCGCGCGTACGGAAGATTGCAGATACGATTTGATTTCATCCGACACGAGTGCGGGTTTTAACGACAGCATCAAGGCAGCTACACCAGCGACGTGTGGCGTAGCCATGCTGGTGCCTTGATAAAAATCATAACTATCGACACCAGGCGTACTCGTGCCAGCGTTTGACGAAGAGTGGACGCCAGGTCCGTTTAGGGACACTAAAGCAGAACATGACGAAGCGAGAAAGCCGCATCCCCCACCTGGTGCGCTGAGGGCGACTTCCGGTCCAATATCAGCATAATCAGCATTATCGCCATCGATCGTATGCGCAGTCACAGCGATAACGCCAGCGCAATTAGCCGGGCTATTCACAGAAGTGCTGCTGTTATTACCGGACGCCACAACAACCACCTTGCCGGCATTGACGATATCCGTCACGGCATTTTGCACCGAAGCTGCACATGTACTACCACCACCAAAACTTAAGTTGAGGACATGGGCTGGATTGACATTGACTGGTGCACCAGGCACCTTAAATCCTGCGGCCCAGCGCATGGCGTCGATGATGTCGGAGGTCACGCCGGCACCGCATTTCCCCAGCACCCGTACCGGCAATATTTTGACATTGGGCGCAATCCCGGCTCCTCCAGCGCCGTTATCTATCAGTGCTGCAATCGTACCCGCTACATGCGTGCCGTGCCATTTGGAATTGACATTGGCCGGCGTGTCGCATTCAAGCGCCGTGCCATACGTGCCTTCATCCCTTGCATCGGCATCGCGCCCATTGCCATCCCGGGCGACCGCGGCATCGCTAATGAAATCATATCCCGGTAATACCGTGCCGAGATCGATATGCTGGCGATAACCGGTGTCGACCACTGCGACGTTAATGGCCGATACGCCCTTAGTGAGCGTCCATGCCGCGGGCAGATTCGCGCCGCCTTTATTGCCGACGCCGTCCGGCGCGAAATAATGCCACTGGAAAGCATAATTGGGGTCGGTCGGCGTGGTTGTCATGCCGCGCATGACACGGTCCGGCTCCGCCGTTTCCACGGCCGGATCGCGCATCATGCGCGCCGCGATCCCGCGCGCCTCCGACAAGCGGACCGGCTGTGCCAGCGCAATCACGTGCGCGCTGCCCGACATCGAACGCACCACCTTGACCGGCGCATTGGCCGCGCGCGACAAGATGCCCGCATCGGCGGCGTGCAATGCGCGGCGCAATTTTTCGCTACCCTGGCGCGGCTTCACAATCAGGCGGGAAACCATTTCTTCCCGCACCACGACGGTTACGCCCGTAGCGGATCCTCCCGCATGCTTTGCGTGCCGTGGCGCATCAGCTGGCGCGGCATCGGCAATCGCGGCCAAGGTCAAGGCCGTAGTCAAGCACAGCAAACCGCCTTGAATTTTTTTATGATTGACCATAGTGTTTTCTGGTGTCGATTAATGAGGTAATGGCTTGCGACTCGTTTGCTCTTCAACAGGTCACAAAGTCTTCATTACCCGGTCTTGCTCGATCCATTCAATCGCCGGGTGACCTTGCAATATTGCCTGCCCCGTCAACACATCGGCCTGGCTTCGAGAGATTTGCCTGATGACGCAGGCATGTCCTGACATCGGTCGCAGAAGTTCGACCGACACGCCGGTGTCAAAAGCCAGGCGCGCGACGCCTGCCGCATCACAGGCCAATGTATCGGGCTTGAACTTGAGAATCAGCTGGGAAATAATCAGCGGCTGCTCGCCCGATGTCACGGCGAGCGGCGCAGCAAGTCCGACAGCGCAACCGCCGATGCCGCTGAGAAAGAAACAAGCCAGACTTGAGACAAGAAAACGCATCATGTCGCCTATAAAAATGCTGTAGAGCATTAAAAATTATAAGCGGAAATATACCTGCATAAAGCAGCGCATAGAGGAAATGCAGAGGAAATAAATGCCGGGTGTTGCCCTTATGGCCTATTGAGTATTTGAAAACTTATCAGGCGAGCAAGTCGGTTCGGCAATCGGTGCGCACTCAAGATGTACCGGCAAAAGGCCCGTGTCTTATTTGACAAGCATGCTTTTTTGTTTGACAGGTATGGCAGCCTTTTGAGGAACGTTGCGCTGAATCCATGTGAGCATGTCTTGCCAGATACGCTTGGCTTCTGCTTCTGGCGGCATCGCCAATGCATTGGGCAATTCGATGGTAATGATCGGCACCTTCTTGTGCATGCCGCTATAGTTGCCGAGCGACCCCGGATACACGCCAACCGGCGTAAACACCAGGCGGCCGAATTTGCGCGGCGGCTGGACCGGGCCGTCAAAATCGAGCACGCCGAATGGCGCGTGCACCGAGATGATCACATCCGGCTTGAAGCGCGCAATCTCGTCATTGACCCAGCGGCTTTCCGGCTCCGACAGCGGATGCTGACCCGGAAAGCGGCGCGGGTCCCGGCCAGTTCGCTTGGCCCAGTAATGCGGTGCTTCGCGGTGCCAGTCAGGCGTCGGAAAATTGCGGTTCAAGTCGACGCCATTGGCATTCATCCGTTTGGCTTTTTTTTGCAAAAACCCGTCCGGATTGACCACTGGCGCCACGCTCCAGTGGAAATCCTGGGCCGGCGCCATATGCATCCATTGCATCCATTTGAACACGATGGCAGGCGAGGTCAATTCGTCGCCATGAATGCCGCCAATCAGCAACACCCGGATCGGCTGCTTGGCGTCAGTGCCCTGTTTTACTGCCGGAATTTGCCGCATTACAATCGGAAAGCCCTGCACCGACGTGGCGCCGCTGGGCACCAGCCCGCTTTGACGGCAACTGGCAAGCGACAAACTGGCCAAGCGGTTCGCAAAATGCTGGCACCAGTCTACCTGCGACACCGTTTTGGACGGTTTTGCCGGTTGCGAAACGGGAGCGCCGGCCCAGGCCGCCCCTGCCAGACAGGCAACGCATCCTGCCGCCAGCGCGGCGCGCTGGGCAGATTGCACAATGGCGCCAAGCATTGCGCCTGGCGCCTTAGCTGAAAACTTCATCCAGATTGACTTCTTGTCGTAAGAAATGCAGTGAAATGGACGCCGGATCTTACAATCCTGCGCTGGCCCGCAAGGCGGCTGCCTTGTCGGTACGTTCCCAGCTGAATTCCGGCTCTTCACGACCGAAGTGACCATAGGCTGCGGTTTTTTGATAAATCGGCCGCAACAGGTCCAGCATTTGCACGATACCTTTCGGGCGCAGGTCGAAATGCTCGCGCACCAGCTCAGCCAGCTTTTCATCGCTGATTTTGCCGGTGCCGAAAGTCGTCACCATCACCGAAGTGGGCTTGGCAATGCCGATCGCATACGACACCTGAATCTGGCAACGCGAGGCCAGGCCTGCGGCGACAATATTCTTGGCCACATAACGGCCTGCATACGCAGCCGAACGGTCGACCTTGGATGGATCTTTGCCGGAAAACGCGCCGCCACCATGGGGCGCAGCGCCGCCGTAGGTATCGACAATGATCTTGCGGCCGGTCAGGCCGCAATCGCCTTGCGGGCCGCCGATGACGAAGCGGCCGGTCGGATTGACCAGGAAGCGTGTCTCTTTCAGCCATTCGGCCGGCACCACCGGCTTGATGATCAATTCGACCACCGCTTCCTCGATTGCCTTGTGCTCCATTTCCGGCGCATGCTGGGTCGACAGCACGATGGTATCGATGCTGACAGGGCGACCATCCAGGTATTTCAATGTCACTTGCGACTTGGCATCCGGACGCAGCCATGGCAGCCGGCCATCCTTGCGCAACTGCGACTGGCGCTCGACGATACGGTGCGCATAATGGATTGCCGCCGGCATCAATTCCGGAGTTTCATCGCAAGCAAAGCCGAACATCAGCCCCTGGTCGCCGGCGCCCTGATCGAGATCCATGCCCTTGCCTTCATCGACGCCTTGCGCGATATCGGGCGATTGCTTGTCGTAGCACACCATCACAGCGCAACTCTTGTAATCGATGCCGAAATCGGCATTGTCGTAGCCGATGCGCTTGATGGTATCGCGCGCCACGCTGATGTAATCGACATTGGCATGGGTCGTGATTTCGCCGGCCAATACCACCAGGCCAGTGTTGCACAGCGTTTCCGCAGCTACGCGCGCCTTTGGATCCTGCGCCAGAATAGCGTCCAGAATCGCATCGGAAATTTGATCGGAAACTTTGTCGGGATGACCTTCGGAAACGGATTCCGAGGTGAAGAGATAATCGTTTGCCATTACAGGCTCCTTGAGAAAAATTGACCACATGTCGCGGCCATTCAAATGAGCCTGCGACGCTTTAGCGAAATTTGTAGACCGCCTCGCAAGTTGTCTGTTAACTCGGCGGTTGCTGCATGTTTGATTCATAAAAGACAGTATCCAGTGCAACTTGGGTCTGTCCGGGAAATCAATCCATGCTATTTTACGCCTCTTGGCAAAATTCGGCAAAAAACCTGTGCCTGACTGATGTTAATTCACCTATTTCATTTCCTGTCCAGATTCCCGTTACGCATTTTGCATGCCATCGGCGCAGCGCTCGGCTGGCTGGTGTACCTGGCATCGCCTGCCTACCGCCATCGACTGAAAAGCAATATCACACGCGCTGGCTATGCAGCGCAGTTGCACGAGGCGATTGTCGAATCCGGCAAAAACATTCTGGAATTGCCCTTCATCTGGTGCGCTGCGCCGCAACGGGTATTGCCATCGGCCGTCATTGAAAACTGGGACGTAGCCCAGGCCGCCCTCGACGCCGGGCGCGGCGTGGTGTTTCTGACACCGCACCTGGGCTGCTTTGAAATCATTGCCCAGGCGATTGCCGCGCGCACGCGCTTGACTGCGCTGTACCGCCCGCCGCACAAACAGGCATTGAAACCGCTGATCGAAGGCGCGCGCGCGCGCGCCAACCTGGCTTTGGCGCCGGCCAATCTGGCCGGCGTACGCACGCTGCTGAAGGCATTGAAAGCCGGCCAGGCGATCGGCTTGCTGCCGGACCAGGTGCCGCAGCACGGCGAAGGCGTGTGGGCCGACTTCTTCGGCAAACCCGCCTATACCATGACCTTGCCGGCCAAGCTGCACAAGATGTCGGGCGCGCCGATCGTCTTGGCATATGCCGAGCGCCTGCCGGCTGGCCGTGGCTACCGGGTCCGGTTTGTACCGTTTGCCGAGACGCTGAGCGACAGCGCCGAGCTACAGGCGCGCGCCATCAATGCAGCGATGGAAAAACTGATTGCGCAATGCCCGGCGCAATATTTCTGGAGTTACCACCGCTACAAAGTGCCGGCCGGCGTTGCATCGCCAGCCACCGCGTCACAGGAGAATGCATGAGACTGGTACTAGGCCTGATGTGGCTATTGCACTGGCTGCCGCTGCCGCTATTGGGGCGGCTGGGCGACGTGCTCGGCCTGCTGCTGTTCATGGCCATCAAGAAACGGCGGCACATCACGCTGACCAACCTGCGGCTGTGCCTGCCGCATCTGCCGGAAAGCGAGCGGCAGGCGCTCGCCAGGCGCCACTTCCAGGCTTATACGCGTAGTGTGCTCGAGCGCAGCATCCTGTGGTGGGCTTCCGAGAAACGCTTGAAAAAACTGATCCGGGTCGAGCCGCGCGTGCCGCTGGAAATCATGCAGTCGGAACCGACCATCCTGCTGTGCCCGCACTTCGTCAGCCTGGACGTGGCCGGCATTGCCGTGGCGCTGGAAGCCTCGGTGTGCTCGATCTATACGCGTCAGAAAAACAAGGTATTTGATGAAGCCTTGCGCCGCGGCCGTTCGCGCTTTCTGCCGCCCAAGCTGCTTTCGCGTGACGAAGGCGTGCGGCCGATCATCCGTGCCATGCGCGAAGGCATGCCGTTTTTCATGCTGCCCGACATGGATTTTGGCGTCAAAGACTCGGAATTCGTGCCGTTTTTCGGCATACCGGCCGCCACCCTGACCGCGACCGCCCGGATTGCCGGCAGCACCGGCGCCAAAGTGATCCCGGTGGTGGCCACTTTTCTGCCTAACTACCAGGGATGGAAAGTGACGTTCTATCCGCCGTGGGAAAACTATCCGGGCGACGACATCCTGAGCGCCACCCGGCGCATGAATGCGTTCATCGAGGAACGGGTGCTGGAAGCGCCGGCGGAATACTTCTGGACGCACAAACGCTTCAAGACCCGCCCGCCCGGCACTCCCAGCGTGTATGGTTGAACAGAACATATTATGAAAATCAAATTCACCAAAATGCATGGCGCCGGCAACGATTTTGTGGTGCTCGACGCGATCAATCAAAGCATCGATCTGACCCCGGCGCAATGGAAAACACTGGCCGACCGCCGTTTCGGAGTGGGCGCCGACCAGATGCTGGTGATTGAAAAGCCGCAATCGCCCGATGTCGATTTCCAGTACCGGATTTTCAATGCCGATGGCAGCGAAGTCGAACAGTGCGGCAATGGCGCGCGCGCCTTCGTCAAGTTCGTGGTCGACAAGGGCCTGACTGCCAAGCGCGCGATCCGGGTCGAAACCATGTCCGGCATCATCGAACCGGCCATGCAGCCTGATGGACGCATCACGGTCGACATGGGCGCGCCGATCCTGGAAGCGGCACGCGTGCCGTTCGACGCCGCCGGCCTGCAAGCCGTAGCCGAAGGCGAAGACGCACTGTGGCCACTGGAAATCCACAGCAAGACGCGCCTGTTTTCAGTACTCTCGATGGGCAACCCGCATGCGGTGCAAGTGGTCGGCGATGCCGACGCAGCGCCAGTCGAACAGGAAGGCCCGGCAATCGAACATCATCCGCGCTTTCCCAAGCGGGTCAATGCCGGCTTCATGCAAATTCTCGACCGGCACCGCATCAAATTGCGGGTTTTCGAGCGTGGCGCCGGCGAAACCCTGGCCTGCGGCACCGGCGCCTGCGCTGCAGTGGTCGCCGGCATCCGGCGCGGCTTGCTCGACTCGCCGGTGACGGTCCTGACCCGCGGCGGCGAACTGTCGATTGCCTGGGCCGGCGCTGCGGCGCCGGTGCTGCTGACCGGACCTGCAGTGACGGTATTTGAAGGCGAGATTGAACTTTGATCGCGTCGGCAGTCTTGCGCAAAGGCGCCCGCGGGCGCCTTTTTCATGCACTGGCGCATAACGCCGATGTACAATGTTCACTCCCGGCACACATCGCATTTGACGCGGGTGCCATTCTTGATCCGAGCTATTATCCATGACTGTTCCACTCGATTCCCAAGCCGTCGCCCAATACCTTCTCGACCATCCGCACTTTTTTGAAGAGCATGCGGAACTGCTGTCGCATGTCAAATTGGCCAGTACCCTGGGCGGCCGGGCAGTGTCCCTGCAGGAAAGGCAGATGGAAGTGCTGCGCCACAAGTTCCATGCGCTGGAACTGCGGCTGGCGGAACTGATGCGCACCGCCCAGGACAATGATGCGATCACGGAAAAATTCCAGCTCTGGGCGCGCACCTTGCTGCTGGCGCGCAACGACGTCGATCTGCCGCATATCCTGATCGATGGCTTGCAAACCATTTTCGACGTGCCCTACGCCACGCTGCGCCTGTGGGGCGTAGCCGAGGATTATGCGCACACCTGGTTTGCCGCCGGTATCTCCGACGATGCGCGCATTTTTGCCAACGGCTTGCACGGTCCATTTTGCGGACGCAATAACGACTTCGAGGTCGCCGCATGGATCGATGATGCGCAGGCGATCGAATCGGTGGCGATGCTGCCATTGCGCCGGGATGGCGCCGGCGATGCATTCGGCCTGCTGGTGCTGGGCTCACCCGACCAGAACCGCTTCACCTCGGAAATGGCGACCGATTTCCTGGCCAGGATCGGCGACACTGCCGGTGCGGCGATGATCTGCCTGCTCGACTAGAGCGCGTAACCCGAGCCATGCCGTGAGCGCAAGCGTCAATCAATGCTGGTTTGACGGCTACCTTGACCACCTGGTAACCCAGCGCCAGCTGTCGCCGCACACGGTACGCAATTACCGGCGCGACCTGGACGAACTGGCAAGCCTGATCGGCCCGCTCGGCACAAATTTTCAACTGACTGCAGTCACCCATTTCCATGTTCGCAAGTTCGCCGCGCAACTGCATGGCCGCGGGCTGAGCGGCGCCAGCATTGCCCGCATGCTGTCGGCATGGCGCGGTTTTTTTGCCTGGCTGTCGCAGCAAACCGCGCTGGCATCGAATCCGGTCGATGGCGTCAAGGCGCCGAAACGCGCCAAGCCGCTGCCAAAAGCGCTGTCGGCCGACGATGCGGTGCATTTGGTGTCGCATGCCAACCCGCTCAAGGATGCCAATTCCGCTAGCGCCGCCTGCAACCGCGCGATGTTCGAATTGCTGTATTCGAGCGGCTTGCGGATTTCCGAGCTGGTGCAGCTCGATGTGCGCTATGCACAGGAAACAGGCCATGTCTCGCTGGGCTGGATCGATTTCGACGCCGGTGAAGTAATGGTGACCGGCAAAGGCAGCAAGATGCGCCAGGTGCCGGTTGGCCAGGCGGCACTGGAGGCCCTCGCTGCTTGGCTGGCAGTGCGCCCTACCCTGCTCAAGCTCGATATGCATCCGCTGTTTGTCAGCGAGCGCGGCGCGCGCATGTCGGCGCGCGTAGTGCAGTTGCGCATCAAGGCGCATGCCAGGGCGCTGGGCATTCCAGCCGATGTGCATCCGCACATGCTGCGCCATTCATTTGCCTCGCATGTATTGCAATCCTCGGGCGATTTGCGCGCCGTCCAGGAAATGCTGGGGCATGCGTCGATTGCCGCCACCCAGATTTATACTGCACTGGATTTCCAGCGGCTGGCCAGCGTATACGACGCCGCGCATCCGCGCGCCAAGAAAAAATAGCCATCCATCCCGCACCTTTCCGTCTCACACTTCATCAAGACTCCTGCCATGGCACTGATACCCACGACGATTTTGACCGGCTTTCTCGGCGCCGGCAAAACCACCCTGCTCAATCGCCTGCTGCAAGAAGCGCACGGGCACCGGATCGCCGTCATTGAAAATGAATTCGGCCCGGAAAATATCGACAATGCGATCTTGGTACAGGACAGCAATGAACAGATTGTCGAAATGAACAATGGCTGTATCTGCTGCAGCATCCGCGGCGACCTGGTCACGGCACTGAGCACGCTGGCGCAGCAGCGCGATGCCGGCACGCTGCAGTTCGACCGGGTGGTGATCGAGACCACCGGACTGGCCAATCCGGGGCCGGTGGCGCAGACTTTTTTCATGGATGAAGGCGTCGCCGCGCATTACCTGCTGGATGCGATCGTGACCGTGGTCGATGCCAAGCACGGCATGCAGCAACTCGATTTGCAGGAAGAAGCGCAACGACAGGTCGGTTTTGCCGACCGGATCCTGTTGTCGAAAACCGATCTGGTCGGAAATGACGAAACCGATGCATTAATCCAGCGCATCAAGCGCATGAATCCGCGCGCACCGATCGAGAAAGTCGATTTCGGCCAGATGCCGATCGAGAAAGTGCTGGATTTGCGCGGTTTCCACTTAAATGACAAGCTGGAAATCGACCCGGACTTCCTGCAGGCGGACGCGGCCGATCCGCATGCGCACGATGATTGCGACGACGATTGCGAACACCATCATGAGCATAGCCATGCCCACTCTCACGCACCGCAGCACGACCAGATTGCAGCATTCGCCTTCAACAGTGCACGGCCATTCGACAGCTTGAAACTTGATGAATTCCTGGGTAGCGTAGTGCAAATCTATGGCCCACAGCTGTTGCGCTACAAGGGGGTATTGTGGATGGACGGAGGTGAACGCAAGGTGATTTTTCAAGGCGTGCACCAGATGATGGGCAGCGATCTGGGGGGCAAATGGCAAGAAAGCGAAGTCCGTGGCAGCAAAATGGTGTTTATTGGTAAAAATTTACCAAAAGACATTTTTATTCAGGGACTGGAACAATGTTTGGTATAAACTATTGCGGATCAACAAGAGGAGATAGCTTCCCAGTCAGGGTATTTACGGTCACTGTGGAGGATCACTAATAAAAGCAGCGTCGGGCAGTTCTTTCAGGATGAGGGCTATGAACGCAACCGTTACCAAAAAAACCATTAAAAAAAACGCGGCGACCTCGGTCGCTAAAAAACCCGCCAAACCCGTTGCCACCAGCAAGGCAAAACCGGCTAACCGCGCAGCTGGCAAGGCAGTGCCAGCCAAAGCCGCAAGCAAGACGGTGAAAACCACTGGCAGCGCCAAGCCTGCGCCGAAGCTCGGCGCAAAAAAAACGATAGCTGAAATCAAGCCGATAAAGGCCAGCGCCAAAGGCAATATCAAGCAACCGGTCGCGAAACCAGCACTAAAAACCGCTACAAAAAAAATCCCGACCAAATCTGCTGTAGAATCCGTGTCCGCGAAAAGCACCGCATCTAGCACGGCAAAATCGTCAACAGTGAAAGCTGCTGTACAGAAAGCTGCGAAAAGTACGGTGATTGCGCAACCATCCGGCACGCTCACGCGTCCGGCAGCTCACAAAACGGCAACATCAATCGCCGCGGCACCGGCAAACATTCCCGGCGCCAATGGCAAATCGACAAAATCTGAGGTGCGCATGAGTAACAGCAATGCAGCCGCCGAATTTATCGATAAAATTGAACCAACCGTAGTTCCGAAAGCAAGTGAAGTGGCAACCAAGACAATGAAATCAACTCCTGCCGCCCCGTCCGACGGCACCTTATTGACCGAAGCGCAAATCTTGAAGATGGGCGACAAGGATTACATGAATGCGGCGCAATTGGCTTTCTTCAAGGCGCGCCTGCAGCAGCTTGAGCGGGATTTGCTCAAGAATGCTGGCGAAACCACCGAACACCTGCGCGAAACAGTGTTGGTGCCGGATCCGGCCGACCGCGCCACGATCGAAGAGGAACATGCGCTCGAATTGCGCACCCGCGACCGCGAGCGCAAATTGCTGAAAAAGGTGCAGCAGTCGATTGCATCGATTGATTCCGGCGACTATGGCTGGTGCGAGGAAACTGGAGAGCCGATCGGCATTCCACGCCTTTTGGCACGGCCGACAGCAACCCTGTCGCTGGAAGCGCAGCAAAGACGCGAACTCAAGCAAAAGCTGTACGGCGACTAAACCGCCGCGCACGCATCGTCTTGAATAGCCAAGGCAGCTTGTGCCGATCTGCCGGTCTGGACCGGCAGATAAACGTATCCGCCCCACTGGGACTCTTCCCCGCATGACTGGGCCGATGCGCCGACTGTGCCATTCCGGCATATGCCGGGATGGGCTCATGCAAGTGCTTGGCAATTTTTCAAGGTGTTGCCAAAATCTGCTGCAAATGGCCAGATTATTTGACAAATTCTTTCCCAAAGGCTGTAATCAGCATCCGGCATACGCTTTGCCGCTATAATGGGCATCTGGTTTTTGTGGTCAGACATGACCGACAAAGACCCCTGAAGCATTCAGTATCAGGAGACATGTGGGGATTTTTTCGTTTTTAGGCAAGAAGGACCGTGAGCCGGATGAGCTTGACTCCGACAAGGATGCGTCGCGCCAAAAACGCGAGGGCGATCCCAGTCGTGTCGGCAACTCCCGTCCCAATTCCCGTATTGCGCAAACTATCCAGCGCGACGCCGCACGCGCCACTGCAGAAAAAATCGACGCCATCGAATCGGAAATGACGTCTGAGCTGGTGCGCCCGACGAAAAAGGCAGCAAACCAGACCGGCACTGCCACGCCGCAGCGAACCACGCCGAACGGCACGAACGGTAGCACCGCCAAAACCGACAAGAGCACTGCCGGACCGGCAGCCAAGTCTGCGACGCCAAACTTGCCGGCCATGGGTATTTCCACTGATTTTTTGCTCGGCAGCGAATCAGGCACCGGCAGCGTCGAAATCTCGAGTTCTGAAACGCCGCCAGTGATCGAAGAAGCGGCTATTCTGTTTGCCAATGAGCAGTACGACATGGTGGAGCAAATGCTGTTAGGGGCAATCCACGACAGCGGGCTGGGCGACATGGTCAAGACCGTATGGCTGATGCTGTTCGATTTATTCCAGATCACCGGCAAGCAAGATAAATTTGAACACCTGTCGATCGACTATGCAGCCAAGTTCGAAACCTCGCCACCGGCATGGGATAGCGGCCGCCTGGATCCGGCGGCCACGATTCAGCCCATGGGCGCCACACCGGCGCTGACCTTTTCTGGCAAGCTCGACGAGAGCATTGTCAAGCAACTCGACCGCGCGCACAAACTGAGCGGGAAAAACGGCGTCCTGCGCGTGGAATTCGCGCGCGTGACGGAAGTTTTGCCGGCCGGCTGCGAACTGCTGCTGCCGGCGCTGAAAAAGCTGCAAAAGTCCGGCTATGAATTGATCCTGGTCGGCGCCCCCGACCTGGCGACCAAAATCCGCGCCATACTGGAAGTCGGACGCCGTGACGAGTCCGATGCGCCATGGCTGCTGCTGCTCGAAATTCTGCAACTACTCAACCGCGAGCAGGAATTTGAAGAAGCCAGCATTGATTACTGCGTCACCTATGAAGTCTCGCCGCCGGCATTCGTGGCGCCGAAAAAAGTCTCGACCGCGGTGGATGACGCAACCAAGAAAGATGCCGGATCCGGAAAGTTCATGATGCCGACGGTGGTCGATGGCCGCAGCAATGTGATTAACACCATCAGCGAATTCGCGGCCGCACATGATCCTGCCATCATCGATTGCGCACGATTGACGCGGGTTGACTTCAGCGCCGCCGGCCAATTGCTGAGTGCGCTGGCGCCGATTGCCGGCAAGGGCAGGAAGGTGGAACTGCATAACGTCAATCACCTGGTCGCAGCGCTGTTCCAGGTCATGGGATTGCGCGATATTGCCCGCGTCCATCTGCGCAAAAATTAAGCCTTCCGGCAGCAGTACTCCATCTCTGCTGCGCTGCCCGTAGCGGCCTTGTAATCGGGGTATTCATCCCCATTATTTCTTTATTGCGCTCCCGTTTGCTTGATCTGCTTCAATCCATTGCCGAGCGTGGATTGCAGCTTATTGGCGTACAACCCACAATACCAACCACTCTTTCCGTTTGAGGTACCAATGGAACAATTTCACGGCACCACCATCCTTTCGGTGCGACGCGGCAATATCGTTGCACTCGGCGGGGATGGACAGGTGACACTTGGCAATGCGGTGATGAAGGGTTCTGCCCGCAAGGTCCGCACGCTGTATCACGGCAAGGTACTGGCTGGCTTTGCTGGCGGCACCGCAGATGCGTTCACGCTGATCGAATTGTTTGAAGCCAAGCTGGAAAAACATCAGGGCCACTTGCTGCGCGCTTCGGTCGAACTGGCCAAGAACTGGCGCACCGACCGTATGCTGCGCCGGCTGGAAGCCATGCTGCTGGTGGCGGACCGCGAATCGACGCTGGTCATCACCGGCAACGGCGATGTACTGGAGCCGGAAGACGGCATCGGCGCGATCGGCTCGGGCGGCCTGTTTGCCCAATCGGCCGCCAAGGCGCTGCAGGAAAACACCGAACTGATGCCGCTCGAGATCGTGAAAAAAGCGCTGACGATCGCCGGTGAGCTGTGCATCTATACCAATCTGAATCACGTGATCGAAACCCTCGAATAAGCGTCCCATCATGAATATGACCCCTCCGGAAATCGTCTCCGAACTCGACAAGCATGTGGTCGGCCAGGGCCGCGCCAAGCGCGCCGTGGCGATCGCCCTGCGCAACCGCTGGCGCCGTCAGCAAATCGAGGAGCCGCTGCGCCATGAAATCACGCCGAAGAATATCCTGATGATCGGGCCGACCGGCGTGGGGAAAACCGAGATTGCCAGGCGTCTGGCCAAACTCGCCGACGCGCCGTTCATCAAGATCGAAGCGACCAAATTCACCGAGGTCGGCTACGTCGGGCGTGACGTCGACACCATCATCCGTGACCTGATCGACATCGGCATCAAGCAAACCCGCGAAGCGGAAATGCGCAAGGTTCGCGCCCGCGCCGAGGATGCGGCCGAAGACCGGGTGATCGATATCCTGGTGCCGCCGGCACGCGACTTCGGCTTCCATGCCAGCCCGGCGGCAACCGATGACGATAGCCAGGCCGGCAATGCCACGCGCCAGACATTCAGGAAGCGCCTGCGCGAAGGCGGGCTGGATGACCGGGAAATCGAAATCGAAGTCGCCGATACCGCGCCGCACATGGAAATCATGGCGCCGCCCGGCATGGAAGAAATGACCGAGCAGATCAAGTCGATGTTTTCCGGCATCGGCGGCGGCCGCAAGAAAAAGCGCAAGCTTAAAATCCGGGAAGCCATGAAACTGCTGGTCGAGGAAGAAGCCGCCAAGCTGGTCAACGATGATGACCTGAAGCAAAAGGCCATTACCAATGTCGAGCAGAACGGCATCGTCTTTCTCGATGAAATCGACAAGATCGCGACCCGTTCGGAAGCCGGTGGCGCCGACGTGTCGCGCGCCGGCGTGCAGCGCGATCTGCTGCCGCTGGTGGAAGGCACGACCGTCAATACCAAGTACGGCATGATCAAGACCGACCATATCCTGTTCATTGCATCCGGCGCATTCCATCTGGCCAAGCCATCGGATCTGATCCCGGAACTGCAGGGACGCTTCCCGATCCGGGTCGAGCTGGAATCGCTGTCGATCGCCGATTTCGAGCGCATCCTGACCAGCACCGATGCCTGCCTGACCAAGCAATATGAAGCCTTGCTGGCCACCGAGGGCGTGACCATCGAATTTGCCCCGGACGGCATCCAGCGACTGGCGGAAATCGCCTTTTCAGTGAATGAAAAAACCGAGAATATCGGTGCGCGCCGCCTGTACACGGTGATGGAAAAGCTGCTCGAGGAATTGTCGTATTCAGCCAGCCAGA
>JAKFFK010000235.1:0-2518 GCA_036675285.1 Paucimonas sp.
AATAACAGCGTAAATAACAGTGAAAATCCATGAATTTTTCTAGAAATGGGGATGAAAATGGCAATTTCAAGATTTTCCCATTGCCGTTTCCAGAAAGCGCCAGATGCCGGGTTCGCCCATGGTGGCGACATTGATGCGCATGTGGGTTGATGGCAACTGGTGCGGCGAAAACAAGCTGCCTGGCGCCAGCAGATAGCCTTCGGCCATCGCCTGTTCGGTCAGCAAATTGGTATTGCGGCCGGTATCGGCCCAGACAAACATGCCGGCCGGCGCAGTGGCGGCAATCCCGATCCCGGTCCGCTCCAGTTGGCGCAGCGTGCGTTCGCGGGCGCGGTCGAGCTTGCTGCGCAAGCGGTCCAGATGCTTGCGGTAATGGCCCTCCGACAGGACCTTGTAGACTACCCGTTCACCGATTTCGGTCGTGGTCAGGGTAGCCAGCATTTTGCGGTCGCACAGATGCCGGGCCAAGTCCGGCGCGGCAGCGATGAAGCCGACCCGCAGGTTGGCAGCCAGCGTCTTGGAAAAGCCGCCCAGGTAAATCACCCGCTGCAACTGGTCGAGCGCGGCAATCCTGGTCGCCGGCTGCACTACGCTGCCCGGATGCATATCGCAATAGATGTCGTCTTCGACGATATGGAAATCGAATTGTTCGGCGATTTTCAGAATCTGAAATGCCTTGGCCGATGACAGTGAGCTCGAGGTCGGGTTGTGTAGCACAGAATTGATCACGAACAGCTTGGGCCGGTGCAGTGCGGCCAGCTCGGCCAGTTGCCCGATATCCGGGCCGTCGGCCTGGCGCGGTATGCCGACCACTTTCGCGCCCAGCGCGGCAAACGAGCCAAACATCAGGAACCAGGCGGGATCGTCGACAAACACCGTATCGCCGGGGCGAATAAAGTGGCGTGCCACCAGATCGAGCGCTTGGGTGACGCCCGAGGTGGTGACGATCTGTTCGGGAGTGGCGACAATTTCCAGTGCCGCCAGCTTCAATTGCAGTTGCTGTCGCAAGGGCAGAAACCCTTGCGGCGTGCCGTATTGCAGCAGCAGGTTCTGATTTTGCCGACTGACCGCGCGCAGCCCATTGGCCACCAGTTCGGCATCCAGCCATTCGATTGGCAACAGCCCGGAGCCTGGCATTTTCTGCGGCGGCAACTGGCGGAACATGTTGCGCAGCAGCCAGACCAAATCCAGCTGGCTCGGTGCCATTTCGGCCGGATCGACTGCGCCGCCATCAAGCAGCTGCGGCGCACGTTCGCGCACATAAAAGCCGGAGCCGCGGCGCGATTCCAGATAGCCGTTGGCCACCAGCCGGTCGTACGCTTCGACCACGGTAAAACGTGACACGGTATGCGTATCCGCGAATTGCCGGATTGACGGCATGCGCACGCCGCTACGGAGCAGCCGGTCGTCGATGCGCGCCGCGACTGCATGGACGATCTGGCCAACCAGTGATGATCCGCCATCCCGCGATAGCAAAAAGGCAGGGGAGGCGTTTGCGACATGCTCAGGCGTATTGGTCATGATGCCGGTACAGTGTGTGAAATTATTTGACAAATTGTACCGGTACTGTACTGGTTGTGTCGATTACGATGCATGAATCTTAACTTTATCGGCAAGGGTGTTCAGTTGCAGCTAACGGCACCCGAACACCCTTGCCAGCATAATCAGGAGACCAGGATGGAAGCCTTGTTGCCGCTCGCCCTGTTTGCCTTCGTGTCGTCAATCACGCCGGGGCCGAACAATATCATGCTGACCTCATCCGGCATGCTGTTCGGGTTCGTTCGCTCGATTCCGCACATGCTCGGGATTAATGCCGGTTTTGGCGCGATGCTGGCGCTATGCGCCGCCGGGATTGGCAGTCTGCTGCTGGCATTGCCACCCATGCAAACGGTCATGAAAGTCGCTGGATCGACCTATTTGCTGACGCTGGCCTGGCAACTGCGTCGCATGTCGTTTCGGCAGCAGGCGCAGCAGCGCGCCCGCCCGATGAGCTTTATCGGCGCCGCCCTGTTCCAGTTCATTAATCCGAAAGCCTGGATCATGGCAGTCACCGGCGCTGCGGCATTCCTGCCGATGGTGCAGCCGGTTGGCCTTGCGGTGCTGCTGCTGTGCGCAGTTTTTTGCGCCATCAATTTTTGCTGCATCACGGTCTGGGCCGGCACCGGCGCTGCCTTGCGATGCTATCTGCTGCAGCCGCACTGGCAGCGGCTCTTTAGTTCGGTCATGGTATTGCTGACAACCTATGCAGCGATATCGCTTTGGCTATAACGCGACGGTGTTCTGCGGCCGCAGTTGAGAGTAAAATCGATGCTTTACTGAATTTGCCAGCTGATGCTGCTGGCGCCATTTTTTCGGAGCCTGACTTGTCTTATTACGAAAAACTCAAAGCCATCAATATCGAACTGCCGGCAGTCTCGGCGCCGGCCGCCGCCTATGTGATGTCTGCGCAGACCGGCAATACGGTGTTTTTGTCCGGGCATATCGCCAAAAAGGATGGCAAGCCCTGGGTTGGCCAACT
>JAKFFK010000103.1:0-15136 GCA_036675285.1 Paucimonas sp.
CGTGCGCGCAACCTGCTCGATGACTGGGCCACTGCACGCAGCAAGTTCGTCAAGGTCTTCCCGACCGAGTACAAGCGGGCGCTGGGTGAAATGCATGCCGCTGCCCAAGCTAAAGAAAAGATCGCAGCTTAATTATCCATAAACGATGCAGCTAACGAAAATGCAGGGTGAAAACCCTGCATTTTCATGGCTAGGAATGTGAGAAAAAAATGGGAAAAGTAACCGGCTTTATGGAATTCCAGCGTCTGCAGGAAGCCAGTGAAGCACCACAGTTGCGCAAAAAGCATTACAAGGAATTTACCGTGCACCTGAGCGACGCGGATGCCAAGATCCAGGGCGCGCGCTGCATGGATTGCGGCATTCCGTTCTGCAATAATGGCTGCCCGGTCAACAACATCATTCCAGATTGGAATGATCTGGTTTATCACGGCAATTACCGGCACGCGCTGGACAACCTGCATTCGACCAACAACTTCCCGGAATTCACTGGGCGCATCTGCCCGGCACCGTGCGAAGCGGCTTGTACGCTGGGCATCAATGACGATCCGGTCGGCATCAAGTCGATCGAGCATTTCATTATCGACAAGGGATGGGAAAACGGTTGGGTCCTGCCGCAACCGGCCACAGTCAAAACCGGCAAAAAAATCGCCGTGGTCGGTTCCGGTCCGGCCGGACTGGCGGCAGCCCAGCAACTGGCGCGCGTCGGCCATGACGTCACGGTGTTTGAAAAAAATGACCGTGTCGGCGGCTTGCTGCGTTACGGCATTCCTGACTTCAAGATGGAAAAATCGCACATCGACCGCCGCGTCGAGCAAATGAAGGCCGAGGGCGTGAGCTTCCGTACTGGAGTGTTGGTTGGCAAGGACTTTCCTGCCAGCGTCACCAACTGGGCCAAGGAAACCATATCGCCGGCGCAGCTTGACCAGGAATTCGATGCAGTAGTGATGGCTGGCGGCGCAGAAAACCCGCGCGATTTGCCAGTGCCGGGCCGCGAATTGAAAGGCGTGCATTTCGCGATGGATTTCCTGCCGCTGCAAAACAAGGTCAATGCCGGCGACAAGCTGAAAGACCAGATCCTGGCCACCGGCAAGCATGTGGTGGTGATCGGTGGTGGCGACACCGGTTCCGATTGCGTCGGCACCTCGAACCGTCATGGCGCTGCATCGGTCGCGCAATTCGAATTGATGCCGCTGCCGCCGGAGCAGGAAAACAAAACGCTGGTGTGGCCATACTGGCCTTACAAGCTGCGCAGTTCCTCCTCGCACGAAGAGGGTTGCGAGCGCGACTGGGCCGTAGCCACCAAGCGCCTGGAAGGCAAGAACGGCAAGGTAGAAAAGCTGATTGCTGCCCGCGTCGAGTGGCAAGATGGCAAGATGGTCGAAGTGCCGAATTCGGAATTCGAAATGAAAGCCGATCTGGTATTGCTGGCGATGGGTTTTGTGTCGCCGGTTGCGCAAGTGCTGGACGCGTTCGGTGTCGATAAGGATGCGCGTGGCAATGCCAAGGCAAGTACTGATGGAGATGGCTGCTACCAAACTTCGGTTGCCAAGGTATTCGCCGCCGGCGACATGCGCCGTGGTCAGTCGCTGGTGGTGTGGGCGATCCGTGAAGGACGCCAATGCGCGCGTGCAGTGGATGAATTCTTGATGGGCAGCTCGGTGTTGCCGCGGTAATGGATCGCCCGGCTGCGGCTGGCAAGCCGCAGCAGCGCTCGCCGGGTAGAACAGGCGCAGGCCTGTTCTACTGATCCGGCTCCCGTCCGTGAAGGACGCCAATGCGCGCGTGCGGTGGATGAGTTCCTAATGGGCAGCTCGGTGTTGCCACGGTAATGGATTGCCCGGCTGCGGCTGGGTATCTGATGCATGGATCCGTTTGCCAAGATATCGGCATTGCAAGCTTGCCCGGCAATTGTAACCGGCGTCGTTGAATTAAATCCCGGCAAATTTTTGTGTCGCTGATGATTATGCCCGCCGCTCAACGGCGGGCTTTTCTACTTGTGCCGGGAGTTTTATTGCATTTTTATAAATCTTGCTGAGCCACGGTGTTGCATTGGCGCAGCATTTTGCTTTGATGCTTGCCGAACTTGGTGAAACATCGTTAGACAGATTGTCTGAGCGCAGCGGAGATTGGCCGTTCTGCACTACAATCTTGTTTAAATAACTCATTCGTCATTAATTCGTGCCTGATTTCGTTCAAATTCGCGATGTGCATTTCGGTTTCGGCGAGCGCCCGGTGCTGGCCGGGCTCAATATGGCATTTCCGCGTCGTAAGGTCGTGGCGGTCATGGGCGGCTCCGGTTCCGGTAAAACCACGATTTTGCGACTGATTGGCGGCCAGTTGCAGCCGCACTCGGGGACTGTGCAGGTGGATGGCCAGAACGTGCATGCGCTGGACACCGGCGCGCTGTATGCATTGCGGCGCAAGATGGGCATGCTATTCCAGCACGGCGCTTTATTTACCGATTTGACGGTGATGGACAATGTCGCTTTTCCGTTGCGCGAAAATACGGATTTGCCGGAACAACTGATTCATGATCTGGTCTTGCTGAAACTGCAGGCAGTCGGATTGCGCAATGCCGCCGAACTGAAGCCGGCGCAAATCTCGGGCGGTATGGCGCGCCGCGTGGCCTTGGCGCGTGCGATTGCGCTGGATCCGCAACTGATTATGTATGACGAACCGTTTGCCGGACTCGATCCGATCTCGATGGGCGTGACCGCCAACCTGATCCGTACCTTGAATGATGCGTTGGGTTCGACCTCGATCCTGGTGTCGCATGATGTGCATGAATCGTTTTTGATCGCCGATTATGTGTACTTCCTGTCGCAGGGAAAGATTGTTGCGCAGGGCACCCCGGATGAAATGCGTGCTTCGGCCGACCCGTATGTGCGGCAGTTTGTGCATGCCGAGGCTGACGGCCCGGTACCGTTTCATGTGCCTGGGCGGTCGCTGGCGGCGGCACTGGGCCTGGAGCGCCAGCCATGATCATCAACGCGATTGGCTCGCTGGGGCGCAGCGTACGCGAATTGATCGGCAATCTCGGTTATGCGACGCGCATGTTTTTCGCGGTGCTGCGTGCCTGCGGCACGTTATGGCGCCGTCCGCGCCTGATCACTGACCAGATTCACTTCATCGGCAATCATTCGCTGGTGATCATCGCGGTATCGGGCTTGTTTGTCGGCTTCGTGCTCGGCCTGCAAGGCTATTACACGCTCAATCGGTACGGCTCCGAGCAGGCGTTGGGCTTGCTGGTGGCCTTGTCGCTGGTGCGAGAATTGGGGCCGGTGGTGACAGCGCTGTTGTTTGCCGGACGCGCCGGCACTTCGCTGACTGCGGAAATCGGCTTGATGAAAGCCGGCGAACAGTTGGCCGCCATGGAAATGATGGCAGTCAACCCATTACAGCGCGTGATTGCCCCGCGCTTTCTGGCCGGCGTGATCGCGATGCCATTGCTGGCGGCGATTTTCAGCGCAGTCGGCATCCTGGGCGGCTATCTGGTTGGCGTGCAAATGATCGGTGTTGATGAAGGCGCGTTCTGGTCGCAGATGCAAGGCGGGGTGGATGTCTGGCAAGATATTCTCAATGGGGTTATCAAGAGCGTGGTGTTTGGTTTTGCAGTCACTTTCATTGCATTGTTTCAAGGCTATGAAGCGCAACCGACGCCGGAAGGCGTGGCGCGCGCGACTACCCGTACGGTGGTGAGCGCATCGCTGACTGTGTTGTGGCTCGATTTCCTGCTGACGGCCTTGATGTTCAATTGACTGTTCCATTGAGATGCGGCAGGCGTGAATCTACAGGCAAAAATTCTTTCTAAGGTAGTACTTATGCAACGAAAATCGTTTGATGTGTGGGTTGGATTGTTTGTGCTGGCAGGCGCGGCAGCCTTGTTTTTTCTGGCCATGAAAGCCGGTAACATGAGCACACTGTCATTTGCCGACACTTATCCGGTGACCATGAAATTCGACAATATCGGCGGCTTGAAACCGCGTGCGCCAGTCAAAAGCGCCGGCGTGGTCGTCGGTCGCGTGGCGTCAATTACATTCGATGACAAAAGTTTTCAAGCCTTGGTGCGCTTAGACCTGGAAAGCCAGTATCAATTTCCAAAGGATAGTTCCGCGAAGATTCTGACTTCCGGCTTGTTGGGCGAGCAATATATCGGCCTGGAGCCGGGCGGCGATACCGTCAATCTGGCCGCCGGCGACAACATCAAGATGACGCAATCGGCCATCGTGCTGGAAAACCTGATCAGCCAGTTCTTGTTCAGCAAGGCCGCCGAAGGGAAGGAAGAAGAATGAACATGTTTACACGCCTTGTCAGCGCCGTCGCGATGGCGTTCGTGTTGACCGGTTGCGCCACCAGTGGCCATCCGCAAGACCCGTTCGAAGGCTACAATCGCGCCATGTTCACGTTTAACGATACAGTGGATAAGGCAGCCCTGAAGCCGGTGGCGAACGCATATCAATCGGTGACGCCTTTTTTTATCCGGGCCGGAGTCGGCAACTTTTTTGGCAATCTGGGCGATGTCTCCACTGCGGCCAATAATCTGTTGCAAGGCAAGGTCAAGGATGGCGGCTCCGATCTGCTGCGCGTGGGGCTCAATACCACGGTCGGCGTGGTCGGCTTATTCGATATTGCGTCGGAAATCGGCTTGCAAAAGCATGATGAAGATTTCGGGCAAACGCTGGGACGCTGGGGAATGGCGTCCGGCCCGTATGTGATCCTGCCTTTCCTGGGTTCTTCCACCTTGCGGGATGTGGTGGCGTTGCCGGTTGATGCCAGGGCCGATCCGTGGGCATACAAGCGGCCGGTGAACTGGCGCAATGTCGGCACGGGTATCCGGCTGATCGATCGCCGCGCAGCGTTGCTGGACGCATCCAATCTGCTCGAAGATGCGGCGCTGGATCCGTATGAATTTGTTCGTGACGCCTATTTGCAGCGGCGTCAGAGTCGGGTATACGATGGCGAGCCGCCCGAGGTCGAGGCAGAAGAATAAGCCGGCAAAATTGTAACAATTCATGTCTGCAGGAACTGCAGGAAACTGTGCTTGAAAATTGCCGAAATATAAATTCCGTAGTGGAGAGTCTGCTGGATTTGAGGCAATACGCTTGAAAAACCCATGTAAATCGGTATTCTGGCGATCGATTTCAGCTGTACAACTTCCTTTTCAATCAAAGCAGAGTCGATTCTGGTAAGGCATAATGTCTTTCCCGATTTCGAACGTTCAAAATGATGACTATGTTGAAAAAATTATTGATCTGTGTATTCGCCGGCGGTGTTTTTGCTTTGGCTGGCACGGCCAGTGCGCAAGAGGCGCCGGATGCGCTGATCAAGCGTATCAGCACCGAAGTGGTCGACACTGCCAAGAATGACAAGGACATTCAGGGCGGCAACCAGAAAAAAGTGCTGGAGTTGGTAGAAGCCAAGATATTGCCGCATGTGGATTTCGAACGCATGACTGCGCTGGCGGTTGGCCGTTACTGGCGCGAAGCGACGCCCGAGCAGCAAAAGAAACTGACCGAAGAATTCCGCAGCCTACTGGTCTACACCTATTCCGGCGCCATTTCACAGGTACGCGATCAAAAGCTGGAATTCCGACCATTCCGTGCCGATCCGGCAGACACTGAAGTGGTGGTGCGCACCCAGGTGCTGCAGCCGCGCGGCGAACCGATCCAGCTCCATTACCGGCTTGAAAAGCAGCCGACCGGTTGGAAAATTTACGACGTCAATGTGCTGGGCGCCTGGCTGGTGGAATCCTACAAGGGCAACTTTGCCAGCGAAATCGGCAAATCCGGTATCGATGGCTTGATCAAGGTCTTGACCGACAAAAACAAGCGTTTGGCTGCAGCAGCCGCCAAAACAGTCAAGTCCTCGTAAGCGCAGCATGTTTTATCCCGCAAGCACATTGACTGCCGGCACTGCCAAGGCAACTTATCAAGCCGGGCTGGCGGCAATCCGCGGCGGCCAGACCAGTATTGATCTGGCCGGTTTGACTGCGGTTGACTCGACTGCTGTGGCCACGCTGGTGGGGTGGCAAAGGGCTGCCTTGCAACAGGGGGCGTCACTGGCCTTGCTCAACCCACCCGCTGCTTTGCACAGTCTGGCAAGCTTGTATGGCGTCAGCGATCTGCTGCAGTTGCCAGCGCCGGCACCGCGTACCGATTTGCCGCACCATTGACGTACTAGCCACACTTTCCTTTCAGCAGCTTTGTCCGGCCCGACGTCCGGAAATCCCCTATAATCAAGAGCTTTCACCCAAGGCGTTGCCGTTTCAGGCAATTCTTGGCATTTTTTGCATAAAGTGCATTCGGCCATCATGGCGGCAATCCAGATTACCAATATTGAAAAACGCTACCAGTCCGTGCAGGCGCTGGATGGCGTGTCGCTGTCGATCGAGTCCGGCGAATTTTTTGGTTTGCTGGGGCCGAATGGCGCCGGCAAGACCTCGCTGATTTCCATCATTGCCGGCTTGAGCCGCGCCGATGCCGGCAGCGTCGCCATTCATGGCCATGATGTGGTGAGCGATTACCGGCAGGCGCGCAAGCTGCTCGGCGTGGTGCCGCAAGAACTGGTGTTCGACCCGTTTTTTACCGTGCGCGAAACGCTGCGCATGCAATCCGGTTATTTCGGCTTGAAAAACAATGATGCATGGATCGATGAAGTGATGCATCACCTCGACCTGACCAACAAGGCCGATGCCAACATGCGTTCTCTTTCCGGCGGCATGAAGCGCCGGGTGCTGGTGGCGCAGGCGCTGGTGCACAAGCCGCCGGTGATCGTGCTGGATGAGCCGACCGCCGGCGTCGACGTGGAATTGCGCCAGACATTGTGGAAGTTTGTTGCACGTCTGAACCGCGAAGGCCATACCGTGGTCTTGACCACGCACTACCTGGAAGAGGCGCAGGCGCTGTGCAACCGGATCGCCATGCTCAAGGCTGGCCGGGTGGTGGCACTGGATAGCACCGCCGCGCTGATCCGCCGCATCTCCGGTTCGCAACTGGTCGTCAGCCTGGCGCAAGGCGCACTGCCGGACAGTTTGAAGCCGCTGGTGTCGCATCCGGACGAGCTGGTGCAGGGCAATATGTTTACCTTGCGCGTGAATGACACGACAGAGGTCGAGCCGATCCTGGCGCGGCTGCGCGAGGCGGGCGTTGTCATCGAAGCCATGCATTTGCAGCAAGCCGACCTGGAAGACGTGTTCATCCAGATCATGGAAGGCGAAAAATGATCGGCTTCCAGACCCTGCTATACAAGGAAATGCTGCGCTTCTGGAAGGTCGCGACACAAACGATAGCCGCGCCGATCCTGACCGCGATGCTGTACCTGCTGATTTTCGGCCATGTGCTGGAAGCCCATGTGCAGGTTTATCCTGGCGTGCGCTACACTGCATTCCTGATCCCCGGACTGGTGATGATGAGCGTGCTGCAAAATGCCTTTGCCAACAGTTCTTCGTCGCTGATCCAGTCGAAAATCACCGGCAACCTGGTGTTTGTGTTGCTGCCGCCGCTGTCGCACTGGGAATTGTTTGGCGCCTATGTGCTGGCTGCGGTGCTGCGTGGCTTGGCGGTCGGCGCCGGCGTGTTTATCGTGACCACCTGGTTTGCCGATCTGTCATTTGTCGCGCCTTGGTGGATTGTGATATTCGCCTTGTTGGGCGCGGCGATTCTTGGCACCATGGGCTTGATCGCCGGCATCTGGGCGGAGAAATTCGACCAGTTGGCGGCATTCCAGAATTTTCTGATCATGCCGGCGACTTTTTTATCGGGCGTGTTTTACTCGATTCATTCATTGCCGCCATTCTGGCAAACGGTGTCGCATTTCAATCCGTTTTTTTACATGATTGACGGTTTCCGCTACGGCTTTTTTGGCCAAAGTGACGTCCAGCCGTTCACCAGTTTTACCATCGTTGGACTGTTTTTTCTGGCATTGGCCGGTTTCGCCATCCATCTGTTGAAAAGCGGTTACAAACTGCGCCACTAGCAACCCAACAGCGACTTTATTGACTACTTTATATCATGCTGCCTACCCCTGAACTGGTTAAAAACTATATCGCCGCCGGCCTGGACTGCACCCACGTGGAAGTCGAGGGCGACGGTCAGCATTTCACGGCCGTCATCGTTTCCGATGCCTTTGCCGGCAAGCGCCCGATCCAGCGTCATCAACTGGTATATGCAGCGCTGGGCGACCGCATGAAGGCGGAAATCCATGCGCTGTCGATGAAAACCCTGACTCCGGAAGAATATAAAAACAATGGATAAGTTGCTCATTACCGGCGGCAAGCGCCTGGCCGGCGAAATTGCGATTTCCGGCGCTAAGAATGCCGCATTGCCGATCCTGTGCGCAGGCTTGCTCACTGCCGATACGGTACAGCTGACCAACGTGCCGCATCTGCAGGATGTTGCCACCATGCTGAAACTGTTGCGCCAACTGGGTTTGAAGATCGAGCAGGAGGGTGACCGGGTCGCGCTGAACGGTCGCGCCATCGACAAGCTCGAAGCGCCGTATGAAATGGTGAAAACCATGCGTGCGTCAATCCTGGTGCTGGGGCCGTTGCTGGCGCGTTTCGGCGAGGCCAAGGTGTCGCTGCCGGGCGGCTGCGCGATCGGTTCGCGTCCGGTCGACCAGCATATCAAGGGCTTGCAGGCGATGGGCGCGGAAATCACCATCGAGGCCGGCTATATCCATGCCAAGGCCAAACGGCTCAAGGGCACGCGCGTGATGACCGATATGATCACGGTCACCGGCACCGAAAACCTGTTGATGGCGGCCACCCTTGCCGACGGCGTGACGGTGCTGGAAAATGCCGCGCGCGAGCCCGAAGTCACCGACCTGGCGCACCTGCTGGTAAAAATGGGCGCCAAAATCGAAGGCATCGGCAGCGACCGACTGGTGGTGGAGGGCGTCGAGCAGTTGCATGGCGCCGAGCATGCAGTGATTGCCGACCGGATTGAGACCGGCACCTTCCTGTGCGCGGTGGCTGCCGCCGGCGGCGACGTCACCCTGACCAATGCCCGCAGCGATATCCTCGATGCAGCACTCGACAAGCTGCGCGAGGCCGGCGTAATTTTAACTTCCGGCCCCGACTGGATCCGGGTGCAGATGGCGGCGCGCCCGAAGGCAATCAATTTCCGCACCACCGAATATCCGGGCTTTCCGACGGACATGCAGGCCCAGTTCATGGCCTTGAATTGCATTGCCGAAGGCAGCAGCCGTGTCACCGAAACCATTTTCGAAAACCGCTTCATGCATGTGCAGGAATTGAATCGGCTGGGCGCGGCCATCGATATCGACGGCCATACCGCCATGGTGCAAGGGGTCGAGCAACTGATCGGCGCACCGGTCATGGCCACCGATCTGCGCGCCTCGGCATCGCTGGTGATCGCCGCGCTGGCGGCGCAAGGCCAGACTCTGGTCGACCGTATCTACCATCTTGACCGCGGCTATGACCGCATGGAAGTCAAGCTGTCGGCGGTCGGCGCCGATATCGAAAGGGTCAAGTAATGCAGCAACAACTGACACTGGCGCTTTCCAAGGGCCGCATTTTTGAAGAAACCATGCCTTTGCTGCAGGCCGCCGGCATCATGGTCACCGAAGACCCGGAAACTTCGCGCAAGCTGATTCTGCAGACCAATGACGCCAATGTGCGCGTCATCATCGTGCGAGCATCCGACGTGCCGACCTACGTGCAATACGGCGCGGCCGACTTCGGTGTGGCCGGCAAGGATGTCTTGCTGGAACACGGCGGCGAAGGCCTGTACCAGCCGATCGACCTGGCCATCGCCAAATGCCGGATGTCGGTAGCGGTGCAAAGCGGCTTCGATTACGCTAATGCGGTGCGCCATGGCGCGCGGCTGCGGGTGGCGACCAAATATGTCGAATGCGCGCGCGAGCACTTCGCCGCCAAGGGCGTGCATGTCGATCTGATCAAGCTGTACGGTTCGATGGAACTGGCGCCGCTGGTCGGTCTGTCGGACGCGATTGTCGATCTGGTCAGTAGCGGCAGCACGCTGCGCGCCAATCACCTGGTCGAAGTCGAGCACATCATGGAAATCTCGTCGCGGCTGGTAGTCAACCAGGCCGCATTGAAATTGAAGCGCGAGCGGCTGCAGCCGATTCTGGCGGCATTCGAACAGGCGTCGCAACGGGACAATTAAGCGCGCAGGCTGTGCTGCGTCAGGGAAAAATCATGCCGATTCAAATTCGCACACTCGATTCCGTCCAAGCCGACTTCCGTCAGCAACTGGCCCAGGTGCTGGCGTTTGAAGCTGCCGAGGACGAGGCGGTCGATCGTGCCGCCGCCACCATACTGGCCGCAGTCAAGGCACGCGGCGATGCCGCGGTGCTGGACTACACCAGGCAGTTCGACCGCTTGCAGGCCGCCAGCGTGGCGGCGCTTGAAGTGCCGCAAGCTGCATTGCAGGCGGCTCTGAGTAATTTGCCGCCGGCGCAGCGCGCTGCCTTGCAAACTGCAGCCGACCGGGTGCGCGCCTACCACGAGCGGCAAAAGCAGGAATGCGGTTCGGCCGGTTTTACCTATACCGAGACGGATGGCACCGTGCTGGGTCAGAAAGTCACGCCGCTGGACCGGGTCGGCATCTATGTCCCAGGAGGCAAGGCCGCCTATCCGTCGTCGGTCTTGATGAATGCGATTCCGGCCAAGGTGGCAGGTGTTGCCGAAGTCATCATGGTGGTGCCGACGCCCGATGGCGTAAAAAATGAACTGGTGCTGGCGGCCGCCGCGATTGCCGGTGTCGACCGGGTATTTACCATCGGTGGCGCCCAGGCAGTCGGCGCGCTGGCGTACGGCACCGCCACCATTGCCGCTGTCGACAAGATCGTTGGCCCCGGCAATGCGTATGTGGCAGCGGCCAAGCGCCGGGTGTTCGGCACCGTCGGCATTGACATGATCGCCGGCCCGTCCGAGATCCTGGTGATCTGCGACGGCAGCACCGATCCCGACTGGGTGGCGATGGACCTGTTTTCGCAAGCCGAGCACGATGAGCTGGCGCAATCGATCCTGCTATGCCCGGATGCCGGCTATATCGACAAGGTCCGGGCCAGCATCAATGCATTGATCGCATCGATGCCGCGCCAGAACGTGATCCGCACCTCGCTGACCAATCGCGGCGCGCTGATCAAAGTGCGCGACATGGACGAAGCGTGCGACATCGCCAACTTTATTGCCGCCGAACACCTGGAGATTTCCGCCGACCATCCGCAGCAATGGGCAGAGCGCATCCGTCATGCCGGCGCCATGTTCCTGGGGCGGTTTTCATCCGAGGCCTTGGGCGATTATTGTGCCGGACCGAACCATGTCCTGCCGACCTCGCGCACCGCGCGCTTCTCGTCGCCGCTGGGCGTGTATGACTTCCAGAAACGCACCAGCATCATCCATGTCAGTCAGGCCGGTGCCCAGACGCTGGGCAAGGTGGCAGCCGAGCTGGCGTATGGCGAAGGCTTGCAGGCGCATGCGCGTTCCGCCGAGTACCGCTTGAAATGAGCTATTTTTACTGCCGGGTGTCGGCATGAACGCCTGGCTGAATCAGGTGTACTGCGAGGATGCAATGCAGGGCATGCTGCGCATCCCGGATGGCACGGTCGATCTGATCATCGCCGACCCGCCTTACGGCTTGGGCAAGGATTACGGCAATGATTCCGACAAGCTCGACACCGACGCCTATCTGGCCTGGATGCAGCAATGGATCGCTGCCGCCCTGCCGAAGCTCAAAGCCAGCGGCAGCCTGTATATCTTTCTGACCTGGCGTTATTCGCCGGAAGTGTTCGTGATGCTCAAGCAGCGCATGATCATGATGAATGAGATCATCTGGGACCGGCGGGTGCCGTCGATGGGCGGCAGTACCCGTAGCTTCACCTCCGTGCATGACACGATTGGCTTTTTCGTCAAGGGAAAAGGCTATTACTTCGATCTCGATTCAGTGCGCATTCCGTATGATGCACAGACCAAGAAAGCGCGCTCCCGTTCAATTTTCGTCGGTGCCAAGTGGCTGGAAATCGGCTATAACCCGAAGGATCTGTGGAGTGTCTCGCGTCTCCATAAAGAAGATCCGGAACGAGCAGACCACCCAACCCAGAAGCCGCTGGAAATTGTCGAGCGCATGATCAAGGCGTCGTGTCCACCGGGAGGCGTGGTTCTTGACCCGTTCATGGGCAGTGGCACCACAGCTGTCGCGGCGCTGCGCTGTGGCCGTCAATTTGTCGGCTTTGAGTTGAATCCGCGCTATTGCGAAATCATTGCAGACCGTCTGGCATCGCCAGAGAGCCAGTTCACCGAGCAGAACAACCAGCCATCGGAGCCGGTGCGCCCCAAGATGACGAGTAGCATGGCCGGTAAAAAAGGCAGAAAAAGCAAAAAATCTGTGACAGAAACTCAAGCGGATTCTGTGCCGGAATTTGATCAACAAACGCTTGCCCTTTGATAGAAATGTGCTGACATATCAATGCCCCTGATCGAAAATATCATTCGCCCCGACGTGCAGGCATTGTCTGCCTACCATGTGCCGGATTCTTCCGGTCTGGTGAAGCTCGATGCGATGGAAAATCCATACCCGCTACCGGAGCGCCTGTGCGCTGAACTGGGGCAGCGTCTGGCGCAGGTGGCGCTGAACCGTTATCCGGTGCCATCCTATGCATCGCTGAAAGCGAAAATCTGCGCGGCGCTGGGTGTGCCTGCGGGTTTTGACGTGGTATTGGGCAATGGCTCGGACGAACTGATTTCGATGCTGTCGGTGGCCTGCGCCAGGCCGGGCGCGAAAGTGCTGGCGCCGCTGCCGGGCTTTGTCATGTATGCAATGTCAGCCAAGCTGGCCGGGATGGACTTCATCGGTGTGCCGCTCAAGTCCGATTTCACGCTGGACCGGGCCGCCATGCTGGCAGCAATTGCGCAGCATAAGCCGGCGATCACTTACTTGGCGTACCCGAATAATCCCACCGGCAATCTGTTTGATGCCGCTGACATGGTCGAGATCATCAACGTCGTCGGTGATGCCGGCGTGGTGGTGGTCGATGAAGCGTATCAACCGTTTGCGCAGACCAGCTTCATGCCGCGCCTGGAGGAATTTGAGAATCTGATCGTGATGCGCACCGTGTCCAAACTCGGTTTGGCTGGCATCCGCCTCGGGTACATGGCTGCCAGCGCTGCATTGCTGGCACAGTTTGACAAAGTGCGCCCGCCGTATAATGTGAATGTATTGACGCAGGCCGCCGCCGAATTCATGCTGGAGCATGTCGATGTGCTGCATCAGCAGGCGGCTTGCCTGCGCCGGGAAAGAGAACAACTGGCCACGGCACTGGCGGCTTTGCCGGGTGTGGAAGTGTTCCCGTCGGCAGCAAATTTCCTGCTGCTGCGGGTGCATGGCGAGGCAGGAAAGCAAGACACGGTTTTTGCCAATCTGCTGGCGCGTAAAATATTGGTCAAAAATGTAGGTAAAATGCATGCATTATTGCAAAATTGCTTGCGGGTCAATGTCAGCACACCGCAAGAAAACACCTTATTCCTGGACGCTTTCAAGGCGTCACTCGCATAATTTGTTGAACACGGGATGCCGCTGCACTTGACGCTGTCCGGCAACGATTAAATTTTTTGGGTTTTTACACTGATCATGTCCAAGCAACGCAGCGCGGAAGTTACGCGCAACACCAACGAGACGCAGATTCGCGTTGCCATCAACCTGGATGGCACCGGCGTGCAAAAGCTCAATACCGGCGTGCCTTTCCTCGACCATATGCTCGACCAGATCGCCCGCCATGGCTTGATCGATCTGGATATCGATGCCCGGGGCGACTTGCATATCGATGCCCATCACACGGTGGAAGATGTCGGCATCACGCTGGGCCAGGCAGTGGCCCAGGCGATCGGCGACAGAAAAGGCATTCGCCGCTACGGCCATGCGTATGTGCCGCTGGACGAGGCACTGTCGCGTGTGGTCATCGATTTTTCCGGCCGGCCCGGCCTCGAAATGCATGTGCCGTTCACGCGCTCGATGATCGGCACCTTCGATGTCGACCTAACACGCGAATTTTTCCAGGGTTTCGTCAATCATGCGCTGGTGTCGCTGCATATTGACAACCTGCGCGGCCAGAATGCGCACCATCAGTGTGAAACCGTGTTCAAGGCCTTTGGCCGGGCGCTGCGTATGGCAGCTGAGCTGGATGTGCGTGCGGCCGGCACCATCCCGTCGACCAAGGGCAGTTTGTAGACGCTAAATTATGCATAGCCGAGTCGGCTGATTGAAGTTTCAAGCCTTATCATGAACAAAATTGTGGTGGTGGATTACGGCATGGGGAATTTGCGCTCGGTAGCGCAGGCCCTGCGCCAAGTTGCGCCCGAAGCCGATGTACGGATCTCGGGCGAATTGGCAGACATACGTTCAGCCGACCGGCTGGTATTGCCGGGGCAGGGTGCGATTCCCGATTGCATGCGCTGCCTGCGCGATTCAGGCGTCCAGGATGCGTTGCTGGAAGCGGCGCGCAGCAAGCCGCTGTTTGGTGTATGCGTCGGCGAACAATTGCTGTTCGACTGGAGTGAGGAAGGCGATACGCCAGGACTGGGGCTGTTGCCTGGCAAGGTAGTGCGCTTCCAGCTGGACGGGCAATTGCAGGAAGACGGTTCGCGTTTCAAGGTGCCGCAAATGGGCTGGAACCGTGTTTCGCAAACCCTGTCCCATCCGCTATGGAATGGCATTGCCGACGACAGTTATTTCTATTTTGTGCATAGCTATTATGCAGTGCCGGCCGAATCCAGCCATATTGCAGGCCAGACAACATACGGCGCACCGTTTGCCTGTGCCGTTGCCCGGGATAATATTTTTGCAACCCAGTTTCATCCCGAAAAAAGTGCAGCGGCCGGTTTGCAGCTGTACAAGAATTTTGTACATTGGAACCCGTAGGCTTTAGACTTTGATTCACTAATTTCATTCACCCACTACAACATTCACGCTCGCCATGCTGCTCATCCCCGCTATCGATCTCAAAGACGGTCACTGCGTTCGCCTGAAACAGGGCGACATGGACCAAGCCACCGTGTTTTCCGAAGACCCGGCCGAAATGGCCCGGCACTGGCTGGCGCAGGGCGCGCGGCGCCTGCATCTGGTGGACTTGAATGGCGCATTCGCCGGCAAGCCCA
>JAKFFK010000155.1:0-2493 GCA_036675285.1 Paucimonas sp.
CACCCGGCAACGCGACGAATTCGGCTTCGCCGGAGAAGATCTGCTCTTCGGCGGAAACCACGTCAACGTGAATAGTGTTTGCCATGTTTGAACCTACTTTCGTTCGTCAGACCGATACCGGACTGCGGCGCGGCGCGCTGTCTTGCGACAAGCGGACCGCGCCACCGTCAAGCGACTTATTGCATTTTCTTCGCTTTTTCGATCGCTTCGTCGATGGTGCCGACCATGTAGAACGCTTGCTCAGGCAGGTGATCGAGTTCGCCGGAAGCGATCATCTTGAAGCCCTTGATCGTGTCTTTCAGCGAAACGTACTTGCCTGGCGAACCGGTAAACACTTCAGCGACGTGGAACGGCTGCGACAGGAAACGCTGCATCTTGCGCGCACGCGCCACCAGCAATTTGTCTTCCGGTGCCAGCTCGTCCATACCCAGAATTGCGATAATATCGCGCAATTCCTTGTAACGCTGCAGAGTACCCTGCACCGCACGTGCGGTGTCATAGTGTTCCTGACCAACAACGAGTGGGCTCAGCTGACGCGAAGTCGAATCGAGTGGATCAACCGCAGGGTAAATACCCAGCGAAGCGATGTCACGCGACAGAACCACAGTCGAGTCCAAGTGGGCAAAGGTGGTTGCCGGCGATGGATCGGTCAAGTCATCGGCTGGCACGTACACGGCCTGGATCGAGGTGATCGAACCGGTCTTGGTCGAGGTAATGCGCTCTTGCAGGCGGCCCATTTCTTCGGCCAGAGTCGGCTGGTAACCCACTGCCGATGGCATACGGCCCAGCAGTGCGGATACTTCGGTACCGGCCAGCGTGTAACGGTAGATGTTATCGACGAAGAACAGAACATCCTTGCCTTCGTCGCGGAAACCTTCCGCAATCGTCAAGCCAGTCAGCGCGACGCGCAGACGGTTGCCTGGCGGCTCATTCATCTGACCATAGACCATCGCGACCTTGGAGTTTTCCGGAGTCTCGAGATCCACCACCTTGGCTTCTGCCATCTCGTGATAGAAGTCGTTACCCTCGCGAGTACGCTCACCGACACCAGCAAACACGGACAAGCCGCTGTGCGCCTTGGCGATGTTGTTGATCAGTTCCATCATGTTGACGGTCTTGCCGACGCCGGCGCCGCCGAACAGGCCGACTTTACCGCCCTTGGCGAACGGGCATACCAGGTCGATCACCTTGATGCCGGTTTCCAGCAAGTCTTGCGATGGCGACAGTTCATCGTAGGCCGGAGCCTTGCGATGGATCGGCGCGGTGCGCTCGTGGCTGACCGGACCGCATTCGTCGATCGGGTTGCCCAGCACATCCATGATGCGGCCGAGAGTTGCTTTGCCGATCGGTACCGAAATCGGATTGCCGGTATTTTGAATCATCATGCCGCGACGCAGGCCGTCGGAAGAACCCAGCGCAATGGTACGGACAATGCCGTCGCCAAGTTGCTGTTGTACTTCCAGGGTCAGCTCGGAGCCTGCCATCTTCAAGGCATCGTACACCTTAGGCATCGCGTTGCGAGGAAACTCAACGTCTACCACAGCGCCAATACACTGAACGATTTTGCCATCAGCCATTTTCGTTCCTTCAATAGTCAATTTAAAATTTTGTTGGGACAGTTGCCGAGCCGCTTAAACCGCAGCTGCACCGGCGACGATTTCAGACAATTCCTTGGTAATCGCCGCCTGGCGGGTCTTGTTATAGACCAGCTTCAGCTCACCAATCACACTGCCGGCGTTGTCGGTCGCCGCCTTCATCGCCACCATGCGCGCCGATTGCTCGGACGCCATGTTTTCGGCGAGGGCCTGGTAAATCAGCGCTTCGACATAACGCACCAGCAATTCATCGATCACACTTTGCGGGTCCGGCTCGTAAATGTAATCCCATGCCATCGAACCTTTATCAGCCTGCATCTGGTTGGACGACAATGGCAGCAATTGCTCGACCATCGGTTCCTGCCGCATCGTGTTGATGAACTTGGTATAGCAAACGTACACCGCATCCAGCTTGCCTTCCTGGTACGCATCCAGCAACACCTTGACCGGACCAATCAGCTTGTCCAGATGCGGTGTGTCGCCGAGCTGCACCGCATGCGACACGACTTTTGCGCCGATACGGTTCAGGAAACCCAGACCCTTGTTACCAATGGCAACTGCATCCACCTTGATGTTCTGCCCTTCGGCTTCACGGATCTTGTTGGTTGCCAGGCGCAGCACGTTGGTATTCATGCCGCCGCACAGACCTTTGTCGGCAGTCACCACGATGATGCCGATGGCTTTTGCCGCATCTTGCTTGACCAGGAATGGATGCGTGTATTCCGGATTGGCTTGTGACAAGTTGGCAGCGATATTCCGAATCTTGTCACTGTAGGGACGGGCCGCCCGCATCCGGTCCTGCGCCTTGCGCATTTTGGAAGCGGCGACCATTTCCATCGCCTTGGTGATCTTCTTCGTATTTTCTACGCTCTTGATCTTGTTACGTATCTCTTTGCCT
>JAKFFK010000076.1:0-2480 GCA_036675285.1 Paucimonas sp.
TTAGGTGGCGACTGGCCAGAATAGGCGGACGTTAGGTTTCCTCCTAAATAAAGTTGAACTAAACCGCTGCGCGGTAGGGTGATGCGCGACGATTTGTGAAGGTGCGAGTGAAGTTTCTTATGCTTTAGCTGGGAATGTTCCCAGTCCTGGCAAAGGAAACTGTCATGAGCCCCTTACGCAAACAGATGCAAGCCGATATGACCATTCGCGGCCTGGCGCCCCGTACGCAAAGCGCTTATCTTGATGCGGTCACTGGCATCGCCCGTCATTACCACCGCTCGCCTGACGCGCTCAGCATCGAAGAAATCCACGCGTATTTGCACCACATGATCGCAGAACGCAAACGATCCTGGTCCACTACCAATCAGGCAGTCTGTGCGTTGCGCTTTCTCTTCCATGTCACGCTCAAGCGACCGGATGTCTCGATTGCGATACCCTACCGCAGGATCGGCGCCAAACAGCCGGAGATACTCTCAGCCGAAGAAGTCAGTCGCATCCTTGCCGCCTGCCGCAATCCACACCATCGCACTCTACTCATGACGACCTATGCTGCCGGCTTGCGCGTAGGCGAAGTGTGCCGGCTGCGCATTGCCGATATCGACAGTACCCGCATGATGATCAGAGTGGCTGGCGGCAAAGGTGCGAAAGATCGCTATACCCTGTTATCGCAGCAGCTGCTTGATGCACTGCGCCTGTACTGGCTCAGCCGCCAGCCCAGGCTATGGCTATTTCCGAAGCCAAGCAATACCGCCATGCCGCTGGATGTTTGCACGGCACAGAAGATCTACTACCGCGCCAAGAAGGCAGCCGAGATTGCCAAGCAAGGCGGCATTCATGGTTTGCGCCATGCCTTTGCTACCCATTTGCTGGAATCGGGTGTGGATGTGCATACCATCCAGCGTCTGTTGGGGCATAGCGATCTGTCCACGACTGCGCGCTACTTTCATTTGCAGCGGCATCAGCTTGCCGCCACCCCCTCGCCGCTGGAACTGTTGCCGAAGACCGTCTAGTCAGCACCACCATGACAGCCGCCGGCCGCATCGAGCTGGCCGACATTTTGCGCAAGCATGGACAAGCCTACCTTGCCGGGCACACCCTTTGTGCAACGCAAGCCAAAGCCTGGCGCGCCATCGTCGCCTGCCGCACCGAAGCCCTCGGAGGACACATCCAGCAATGCGATCGCTGCAACACCCTCCGCTATGCCTATCATTCGTGCCGCAACCGGCATTGCCCGAAGTGCCAGACCCGCGCCAAGGAGCAATGGGTTGCAGCCAGAAATCGGGAACTGTTGCCGGTGCCGTACACGCATCTAGTCTTTACGCTGCCGCATGCGATCAACACCCTGGCCGGCAGTCACTTCAGGGCCATCACCGACATCCTGTTCAAGGCATCGGCAGAAACACTGAGTGCGTTTGGCGCCGATCCGAGATGGCTGGGCGGTGAACTGGCTTACTCGCTGGTATTACATACCTGGTCACAGAACCTGATGCGGCACTTGCATGTGCATGCGTTGGTGGCAAGCGGCGCGCTCACCGTGAATGGCAAGTGGGTTACCGGCAAGCGCGGCTTTCTGTTCCCGTTGAAGGCACTGTCGAAGGTGTTCCGGGGGAAGTTCATCGATGCCTTGAAGCAGGCACGGCAAGAGGGGCGGCTGCATCACGCCGAAACCGAGGGCGATGGCAACTGGCGCAAGCTGGTGAGCGCACTGCGCCGGCATGACTGGGTGGTGTATGCGAAGCAGCCTTTGGGTGGTCCGGCGCAGGTGCTGGCCTACCTGAGCCGCTACACGCACCGGGTGGCCATTTCCAACGAGCGGCTGGTGAGTCTGGCACAGGGGCAGGTAGCATTCCGGGTGCGCGACCATGCCAATGCGGGCAAGAAGCGCATCGAACGACTATCGGCAGAAGGGTTCATCGGCCGTTTCCTGCTGCATGCGTTGCCCACGGGCTTCAAGCGCATCCGGCATTACGGCATCCTGGCGCCTTGCCACAAGCAAGAGAAGCTGGCAGCGTGCCGTGCCGCTCTAAACATGCCTGCGCCGGACAAGGCAATCGTCGAAAGCGTGGATGCCTTCATGCAGCGGGTGGCAGGCATCGACATCGGGCGCTGCCCATGCTGCCGGCAGGGGCATCTGGTCATCATTGGCAGCATCGTACCCAGGCGGGAGCGATGCCGCGCAACCGGACCGCCGCCATGAGAGGGCATTTCTCCTTCACTGAAAGACGGCATCGTCGCACGCCGGGAATGCGCTCGTCGATTGGGCGCAATTTGAGCGCAAACAGGATGTTCGCGGCAAGCGTGAATCGCGCCGGTTCACCTCATGCCAGGACAAGATCGACGCAAATCGGCAACGGATGCGTCAATTGCTTGCCAAATCGACCACCTTCCGGCATACAATCCCCATAACCACCGTCGGATATGGCGGTTCAGTCCAACAGCGTTTATCTGCCGCTGCAGCACTGCAGCGCTTGCCTGACGCC
>JAKFFK010000125.1:0-62593 GCA_036675285.1 Paucimonas sp.
CGGCGGTTGCGGATCGAGCAACGACAGCAGCAGCGCGGCGCGCAGGCGCTCGAAATGGCCGCGCGTGACGATGCCGCGCGCATCGCGCCGAAAGTGCTCGATGGCGATCATGGCGCCTTCTGCATTGAGACGGAACCGATCCAGCTGTACCTGCTGCTGCGCCACCAGCAGTGTTGCCGGCGCTGCCAGCGTCGCCTTCAGGCGCCCGCCGGCCTCCAGCCGGTCGATGCTGCCTTGCCAGCGCGGCGCGCTTGCCAGTGCCTGCAAGCCGCCGCTGGTCTGCAACTGCCATTGTTGGGATGCCTGGTTCAGGCTGACTTGCAGCGTATGCCGCGCCGTGGTGCCGCTGGCGCTGGCACTGAGGCTGTCGGCCTTGAAGTTCGGTGCAATGATATTGTCGGCCTGGATCTTCAGCGACAGCGGCGCGTTCGGCTGTGGCGCAAAACGCATGCTGGCGCTCAGCGCTGCCACGCCTTGCGCGCCGCTGCGCACCTCGCGCGCGTTCAAGTCAATACTGGCGCCATCGAGCCAGAGCGGCGCCTTGCGGTTCAGGTTCAGGTCGGTGCTGCCCTGCATGCTGCCAATCTGCACCGGACCTGGCAGCTGGAGCTGGCTGGCCTGCCATTGCGCCTGGATGCGCGGGCGCTCGAAGCTGCCGCGCGCAACACCGTTGGCTTGCAGCGCGCCGGCGAAGCCGGGCCCGAGCTGCGCCAGACGCGGCGCATCCAGGGTGAATGACAGCTGTCCATCGCGCGGCGCCAGTTGTCCGGTGATGTTGAGCCGGTTGTCGCCTGCCGCCAGCAGCAGTTTTGGAATCTCGAGACGATCCTTGCGCAGACTGGCGCTGCCTTCCCCATGCAATGGATGACCGGCGAGCCGGCTGTCGACAAGATTGAAGCGCAGGTCGGCCGCCAGTTGCGGTGCACGCACGCCACGCATCGAAAAGTCGCCGTTCAGGTACAGGTCGGGCAGCTGCGCAAATTGGCCGAGGTCTTGCAGCCGGAAACGGCTGACCTTGCCTTCGAGATTGAAACTCCGGTCATCGGCCAGCTTCAGATGGCCGCCGAGCTTGACTTGGCCATCGCCCAGCTTCAGCTCGGCCTGTTCCAGCGCCAGCGCTGCATCGGCCAGCGTTGCCCGCGCCGTCAGCGTCAGGCGATTCTGGCGCAGCGGCTCGGCGGCCGTCAGCGCAAATAGCTGTTTGCCATCGGCATGGCGCAGATTGAGCCGGGCGGCCAGGCGGGTCGCCGGCAGACGCGCGTCGAGCCGCAGCAGGTTCAACGCATCGGTCGCCAGGTCCAGCGTCAGTGCGCCATTGGCCAGGCTACCGGTACCTTGGAGGTCGCCGGCCGGCTGCGTGGCCGAGCCGAGCGTGGCGTTGATCTGGTCGAAGGTGAAGCGACGTGCGTCTTGACGGAATTTCACCAGCAGCGAGCGCAGCGGCAGCCTGGCCGCATTCAGCAGCCCGGGCTCGGCATTGCTCAGCGTGAATGTGCCGCCAGCTTCGTTTGCCGCCAGCCTGGCGCTGAGTCGGGTCTGTGGGTAGCCGGCGCCAAAGGCGGCTAGGTCCAGCGCCTGCACATCGAGCTTGGCACTGGCCAGGGGCCGCTCTGAAAATGGCCGCAGCCGGGCTTGTCCGTTGACTCGGGCATCGCCGAATCCGAAATCGACGCTGGCTGCCATTTCCGCCATGCTGCCTTCGATGTCCAGCTTGCCGCTGGCGTCAAAACGCTGCTGCCGGACCATGGCCTCGGCCTGGCTGGTAACACTGGCGGTGAGCGGATAAGGTTTGCGGCTGCCCAACTGGGCTTGGCCGCGCAGGCTGCCATTGAATGCGCCGCTTGCGGAGGACAATCCGGCGCGCAATTGATCGAGATCCAACCGATAGCGTTGACCGTCGTACTCAAGGCGGATGGCGAATCCGCCCAGCTGCAGCACATTGACCGGCCCCCAGTTGACAGTGCCGCGTTCGATGCGGGCCGAATCGATCTGCAATTCCAGCGGCAATGCGAGACTATCGGGCAGCTTGGCCGGCGCCTGCTCCTGCTTGATCCGGCTGGTCAGTTTGAGCTCGCCTATGGCCAGCGAGCGGATATGCAGCCGGCCACGCAACAGTGCCTGCGGTGCCCAGGCGAGCCGGATATCGGTGACGTCGATCTGCATGCCGTCGCGCTGCAGCGCCAGCCGCTGCAGATACAACGGGCCGGCCAGACGCCCCTCTACAGTGCCGATCTGAACGCTGCCGCCGCTGGTCTTGGCCAGCATCGACAATGCCGCACGCGCGCCGCTGCCAGTGCCAAGCAGCCAGGCGCCGGCAATCAGCAACAGCAGCACGACAATGATGGCGATCAGCGCCAGTTTGCGCAGTGCGCCCCGGCGCTTGCGTGGTGGTTCAGAAGACATAACCGACCGAGAAGTGGAGTTGCGGCTTGCCGGTGGCGTGGCCATAGGCCAGATCGAGGTTGACCGGGCCGATCGGGCTGCGCCAGCGCGCGCCCACGCCAGTGCCATGCTTGAGATCGAAATCGCGCCAGGCATCGGTCGCATCGCCGGCATCGTGGAAGAACGCCGCGCCCCATGCGGGCGTGATCCGGTAAACCATTTCGGCGCTGAACACGGCCACTACCCGGCCGCCGACTACTGCACCGCTTTGCGCCACGCCCAGGCTGTTGTAGCCATAGCCGCGCACGCTTTGCGCACCGCCGGTGCGAAACAGCAGGTCGCCCGGCACCACGCTGCGCTCGGCCAGAAACACTTGCCCGACCTGGCCGCGCACTACCGCTTGCCAGCGCCGTGGCAGTGGCTTGAGCCAGGTAGCCCTGGCGACCATCAGCAAAATATTCGATTCATTGATCAATCCTGCCGGCCCGGCGCCCAGCTCAATCGATGCCACGTAGCCGCGGCGCGGCGCAAGCAGATTGTTGACGGTGCGCCGGGTATAGCGATAGGTCGCGATCAATGCCTGCCGGTTATTGACTGCCAGGCCCGGTAATTGTTGCCGGTCAGCGAAAAAGGCGACTCCCCAGGCCTGCTCGTTTCTCCGGTCGGGACTGGTCAGGCGTGCGCCGGTGCGCACCGTGTCGTTGATTTCTCCTGATGTATTGGTGCGTTCGGTGCGGGCATTGAAGCTCGGCGTCCAGCCGTTGCTGATCGGCGGCAGATACAGGTCGGCACCAAGCAGATGGGTTTCGCGGTTGAGTTCCAGTTCCGACTCGAAACGCCAGTCGCGGCCGGCGAATTGGCGGTCGAGCCATTTAACCTGCACGCCGGCGCCGGTGTCGGTGGAAACGCCGACACCCAGCGCCAGCCGCTGGCGCCGGTTTTCCGACAGGGTCAGTTTGATCGGCACTAGCAGCGGCTGGGCTGGATCGATCTCGACGCTCGGGAAAACCGAGCGGAAATAGCCGGTGTCGGCCAGGCGCGATTGCAGTTCGTTGAGTTTTTCCTGCGAATAGCGCTCGCCCGGTTCGATCGTATTAAGCCGGTCGACCATGCCGCGCGAATAACGCTCCAGGCCCTCGACCTGGAGTTCGCCAAAGGTGAAGGCAGGGCCGGAATCGATAGCGAGCGTCAGCGTTGCGCTATGCTGCATCGGGTCGATGCGCGCTTCGCTGTGCTTGATGGTGGCCGCCGGAAAGTCGCGGATCAACAGGTTCTTCAGCAATGCATTCTTGGCGTCAGTCCATGCAGACTGGGCAAAAATTTCCCCGGGTTTCAATCCCCACTGGCGGCGCAGCCGCTCCATGCGCTGTGGATTGGCGTCGGGCCCCTCGGCGAGCGCGCCGTCAAAACGGATCTCGACTGCCGCAATCCTGGTCGGCACACCCGGGTCGATGGTAAACCGGACGCGCTGCTGGCCGCCGTCCTGGGTCACTTCATGGCTGACGGTCGGCGAAAAATAACCCTGGGTGGCCAGCAGTTCGCGGATTTGCTGCGGCGTCCTGCCGGCCAGCCGCTGCAATTCGTCAATGCCGACATTCGGATCATCCTGATGGCGGCGTATGTCCAGATGCTCGTCGAGCAGTTTGGAAAACTGGCCGGCGCCTTCCAATTCGACTGTATACGCGTAGAGCGGCGGCAACTGGCACAGTAAACACAGCCAGCCGAGCGCAATCAGGCGACGGCAGCCAGACCAGCCCTTGCCGGCCGCTAAAAGCGGCAAGCACATTCGACCCGGCGCGCAATACGGCAACCACTGCAGCCGGCAACGCCGCATGCTGACAGTTTTTGCTGGAAATGCATGGCCGATTATCGGAAAAATCATGGTCTCTTTTGAGGCTGGCTACAGGCCAAAGGACGTGGATATAAAAACGTCCAGGTGCGCCGCCGGCCGGGATCTTGTTGCGTCTCGTTACCCAAACAGTAAAACCATTTTGCCCGGTTAATATTGATGGAGCTCACTTTTATACCGGCAGGCAGCGTGACGGTTGTCGGCTATTTTATAGGGTCTTCGGGAATTTTATATTTTCGCAGGTCAACATGCGCAAGCGTGCGCCGCCGCGATGCTGCTTTTCAGTCCCGCAGTAGGTGGATGTGGGATGTAGCTAGTGCGACCGCGATTGCAGCCAGGGTGCTGCGATGGCGGAAGGAAATCGCCAGCCTCCGGAGCCTGCGGCGCGTGCTGCTTAGCGTGTTTGCACTTCTGCAGTGACCAGTTCCAGCTGTTCGCGCGCCAGATCGATTGATAGCTGCATGGCGCGCATGCGCATCCAGTAGGCATCGGTAATCCGGCTATTGCCGCCGACGGTGGCTTGGCGTTCCTCAGGCAGCGGTTCGAGGCTACTTGCCAATGCCAGTTCTGCGAATGACACTGCCTGCTCTGCCTGTTCGACGCGGGCTTCGGCTGCCTGCCTTTCGCGGCGTTCGGTAGCCAGTGCTTCGGCTTTAGCCTTGTCTTCCTGCAGTTCGCGCTGCGCAATGCGCTTCGACACGGCTTTCGGCGTCGATGGCACGCGGATCACTTCTTCCAGTTCGCCGCTCCCGGAGCGTTCTTGCGAATAAGTAATTGCGCCGCCGGAAGAGCGGTACTTGTAAATGTTTTCATCGGCATGGGCAAGGGCAAAGCTACCGTACATGACTGGGGAAAACACAATCAATAGAAAATTTGATTTGCGCATGATCTCGTTTCTCCCATGTAATTAGTTGCGGATGCATTGCAAATTCTTTACGTTGTGCCGCAAAGCGGCACATTGTTGCATCAGCAAAATCCGTGCTAGCAATTGTTGCGACTTCATTACAGCTGATGCTGCACAATCGGTCGCCGGTAAATTCTTAACGGGAGAAAGGCTTTCAAAGCATGGCGCTGGCTTGGATGGCAAGCACCACACTGTGCGCAGTGTGGCAGCAGTTTTTGATTGATCGCCAATAAGTTGCCACGCGGATGCATCCTCTGGATTGATTCCTGAAAATATGTTTCTGTCCGCTTGTCGTTTTGGCGGAAGTTACCGGCACAAAGTAATAACTACACAAGTGTGCCGGAGGGCACGACTGTTGGGGTCCCGGCGCCACGGACCAAGGGCGCGCGTCGCGCATGGCTATTTTGTCGGCGCCGGCGCGGCCGGCGTCACCCGCCAGATCACATTGCCGACATCATCGGCTACCAGCAGCGCGCCGGTCCGGTCAATCGCCACGCCTGCCGGCCGTCCATAGGCATCGCCATGCGGCGAGACGAAACCGGTCAGCACATCTTCCGGCAGGCCGTCCGGCTGTCCTGCCCTGAACGGCACGAAAATCACTTTGTAGCCGGACAGCGGCTTGCGGTTCCAGGAGCCGTGCTGGCCGACAAAGGCGCCGCCGGCATAACGCGGCGGCAACAGCTTGCCTTCATAAAAGACCAGGCCGAGCGATGCGGTATGGGCGCCAAGCGCATAGTCCGGCACAATTGCCTGCGCCACCAAATCCGGCCGCGCCGGTGCAACCCGCACATCGACATGTTGGCCGAAGTAACTGTAGGGCCAGCCATAGAAACCACCGGCTTTCACGGAAGTCATGTAGTCGGGCACCAGGTCGCTGCCGATTTCATCGCGCTCGTTGACGGTGGTCCATAATGCGCCGCTGTGCGGCTGCCATGCCAGGCCATTTGGGTTGCGCAAGCCTGAGGCAAAGACGCTGAAACGGCCGGTGGCGGGATCGACTTCGAGAATGGCGGCGCGGTTGACTTCATTTTCCATGCCGTTTTCCGCCACATTGCTGTTGGAGCCGACCGTCACATACAGGCGCTTGCCATCGTGGCTGGCGATCACATTCTTGGTCCAGTGATGATTGATCGGCCCGCCGGGCAAGTCGGTCACTTTCTCGCCGGCCGCAGCGATCTGGGTCTGGCCGGCCCGGTATGGAAAACGCAGCAGCGCATCGGTATTGGCGACATACAGACTGCTGCCGACCAGCGCCATGCCGAATGGCGAATGCAGGTTCTGCAAGAAAACCGTGCGGGTTTCGGCGGTGCCGTCGCCATCGGCGTCGCGCAGCAGCGTGATGCGGTTGGCACTGTCGTGACCGGAGCCGGCGCGTTGCATGACCTTTTTCATGATCCAGCCGCGGATCCCCTGGTTATCCGCGGGCTTGGGCGGCGCATCGCTTTCCGCCACCAGCACGTCGCCATTGGGCAACACGTATAGCCAGCGCGGATGCGCCAGGTTGGCGGCCAGCGCATGCACCGCCAGACCGCTGGCCGGGACCGGCGTGACGTCGGCAGGCCAGCCTTTTGCCGGCGCAATCTTGACGGTCGGGATTGCCGACGGCTTCGGCGCCACCAGCATCGGCTTCGGCCCGAGATCGGCCTGGTCCGGCAAGATCGAGATGTCGCCGCAGGCGCTCAGTTGCAGGGCGGCCAGGCCGGCAAACATGACAGGAATCGACCATCGAAACATAAGATGCCTCTCTCGTAGGTAGCGAAAAAACTGGTTCGCGGGCATGCGGCAAAGCGAATCATGCACACGGCATCTGGCGCCACTCGTCCTGTTCATTCGCATGGAAAAATCCGCGGCAATCAAGCGCAGTCAGTTAATCCATCACGAGCACCAGCCAAACCACCAGCAGCAACACTGCCAATGCCATGACCAGCGGCGCACGGCGCTGCATGGCAAGCCGGGATTGCCAGCTTGCCGTTTTGGCGCGGTCATCGAAGCGGCCATGGGCGCCAAAGTCGCCGCCCACCGGCGTATATAAATTATCTTGTCGTCCTGGCGGCAAGGGCCGGCCGCTATTCTGGCCATCGTAGCCTCGCCTGGCCAGCAAGCGGTCCAGCAGGCCCGGCACAATGCGGGTTGCTAGAATGGCTTTTACAGCAGGAAAGCCCACCCACAATTCGCGCCGCCGATGCTCTGCCGACCAGACAATCGCTTCGGCGGCGATTTCCGGTTGAAAAATCGGCGGCACCGGTTGCGGTTGCTGGCCCAGGCAAGTCTTACTCCAATCAAATTGCGGCGTATTGAAGGCCGACAAATGCACCATGGTCACATGTATTTTGCTCTTGTCGTGCAGCAGTTCTGAGCGCAGGGAATCGGTCAGACCACGTAGCGCGCTCTTGGCGCCGCAGTAAGCGGACTGCAATGGAATCGATCGATATGCAAGGGCCGATCCGACTTGGATAATGGTACCGCGATTGCGTGGCTGCATGCGTTTCAATGCCGCCATCGTGCCCCAGACTGCACCAAGATAGGTAACTTGGGTTGCGCGTTCAAAATCTTCTGGGGAAAGCCTTGTAAACGGACAATAAACCGTCGCCATGGCATTATTTACCCATACATCAATCGGGCCAAACTCTTGCTCGACACGTGCGGCTGCCGCTTCAACTTGTGCATGGTCGGCAACATCGGTCGGGATGCTAATTGCCTGACCGCCAGCCTGTTCCACCTCTTGACAGGCACCGTGCAAGCCTTCCAAGCCGCGCGCCAGCAATGCTACCCGCCAGCCACGCTTGGCAAAGGCAATCGCCGCCGCGCGGCCAATGCCGGCAGACGCGCCAGTAATCACCACACATCGAGTCGGCATGACAAAATCAATAATTGAAGTAGGGTTGTATCAGCGCCGGCAAAACCAGGCATGGCCGGTTATCGCATGACAACACAATATCCATGCTCCGACACATCCAGTAAAGGCTATCCTCCGCGTTGAACAGCAGATATTGTGCCAATCACAGACAATGACTATCGGCAAACAATCCAGGCAGATTTGGCATACGGCAAATTTCAGTGGTTAAATAGTGCATTCAGCGCCACCGCAACGGCAAGCGCTGCAACTTGAGACGATCAACCAAGCTTCATGGATAACTTCAGCCATTCCGTTGCCGGGCTCGCCGCCGGCGAACTGATCCATCGCACTCTGAAACCGGAAGGGGATCAGGAACGCAACCGCACCCGGCACCGCTTGCTATTGCTGACATGCTGGCTTGCCAGCAATTTCCCGGATCTCGACTTGTTCCTGACGCCGCTGTTGCCCGAGCCGCTCGGTTACCTGCTGCATCATCGTGGCCATACCCATACGCTGCTGTATGCGTTGCCGCAAGCCTTGCTGCTGTCGGTAATGGTCTGGCTTTGCTGGCCGGCGGCGCGCCGCCTGCTGCGTGGCAGCAGTAACGCGCGCAAGGGTTTTATGCTGGCGCTGGCGGCCGGCTTCGGCTTGCATCTGGGCATGGATTACCTGAATTCCTACGGGATTCATCCTTTTCATCCCTTTGATTCGCGCTGGCTGTATGGCGACATGGTCTTCATTCTCGAGCCATTTTTCTGGATTGCCTTCGGCGTGCCGCTGGCCATGATGGTCGCGCGGCGCTGGGTCCGGGGGTTGCTGCTGGCGGTGCTGATCGGCGTGCCGCTGTATTTTACGCTCACGGCCTACCTGGCCTGGACGGCTTTCGGTTTGCTGGTGATCAGTGCCGCTGCGCTGGCCATTGTGCAGCAGCGCGCCGACCCGCACGGAACCGGCGGTCTGATCTTTGCCGGGCTGCTGGCGCTGGTGTTTGTCGGGGTCCAGGCCAGCGCTTCCGGCCAAGTCCGGCGCATCGTCGAGCAGCAATTGCAGGCGCGCGACCCGGCAAGCCGGGTGCTGGATGTGTCGCTATCGTCGTTCCCGACCAACCCGCTGTGCTGGACCTTCGCCTCGATCGAAAGCAATGAAGACGCCGGCAGATACCGGGTGCGACGTGGCCTGGTCAGCCTGGCGTCGACAATAATGCCGGTGGCGGCCTGTCCATCCAGCATGGCCGGTCGAATCGGGCCCGGGCCGCGCGATGCGACGCCTGCCATTGCTTACTCTTATGAAGCGAGTGGCGACCTGCATCTGTTGCGCAGACTGAAAGCGGACAACTGCCATGTCGCGGCTTGGCTGCGATTCGCGCGCGTGCCGCTGGTCACTGATGGCCAGGCATCGGACATGCGATTTTCTGCCGAACCAGCAGACAATTTCACCAGCATGCGCTGGCCGGATTTTGCCGGCAGCCGCTGTTCAAGCGCGATCCCGGGCTGGGATTTTCCACGCGCAGATTTGCTGACGCCATAAGCGCCAGCCATAAAAAAACCCGCTGCAGTGCTGCAGCGGGCAAGCCAAAATCTCGGAGATATTGGAGGAGACAATCGACCAGACAGCGTCGACGGTATGCCATTCCATGCATTCAGCCTCTACTCAAAACACATGAATTGGCAATAGGCAATATAAAGCCGCAACATGACACCCGTGTGACTTGGCAGTGAAATCAAGCGGCTGTCTGTCCCTGATCGAAGACGGTTGCGGATTGCCGCATCAAAGTCCAGGCCGTCATGCGGCGGTCACAAAGCCATTGTACGATAGCCCTATCTGCTGTACATGCAATCGATATGCATGATGGCAGGCAGGTGCGCCACGCTCGACAGACACGGGCTGGCCCACCAACCCCGGACACGATTATCTGCAAATCCTGAAGCCTGGCCGCAGTCGCTGCGTGCCTCTGTTGCGCCGGCATGGGCTTGCCTGGCGGTTGCATGAGATATCACGCGCTGTATCTTCCATCCTTACTTTATGCATCAACAACAAGTTGATTGCCAGGCTGCCGATGTTGCTGTGCGCCTGGCAGACCAGCCGTGCAGGCGACGATTTTTTTGCAAGCACTGGCGCTGCAAATAAGAATGCACGACAATGGCAGCATGTGGCCGCATTTGAAAAAATAATGCCGGTAACTCTAGTGTATTCTGCGTTGATTGGCGATTCAAGTGAGGCATGGCATGTTTGCGGCAGTGGATTTGGGTTCCAACAGTTTTCGACTGCATATCGGCAGGCAGGATGGCGATGTGATGCGCATCGTCAAGAGCGAACGTGACCCGATCAGGCTCGGCGCCGGCCTCGACAAAAAAGGTGTTTTGACCGAGCCGGCAATGCAAGCCGCAGTCGACTCGCTGACGCGCTTTCGGGACATCTTGCGCGCCTATCCGCTGGATGCGGTGCGGGTGGTGGCCACCAATACCCTGAGGGTTGCCAAAAATGCAGCAGTCTTCCTGCCGCTGGCGGAAAAAGCCATCGGCTATCCAATCGAAATCATTTCCGGTGAAGAAGAGGGGCGCCTGATTTACATGGGCGTGGCATGTGCGCTGGCCAAAGCCGACGAGCAGCGGCTGGTGATCGATATCGGCGGCGGTTCGACCGAGCTGGTTCTCGGCAAAGGCGCCGACATCCTGCAGGTCGAATCCTTCAGTATCGGCACCGTCGGTCACAGCCAGGCCTTTTTTCCGGATGGAAGTATCGATGCTGCGCAGTTCGACAAGGCGATCCTGTCGGCGCGCAGCCATTTTGAAGACGGCGCGCCGCCATTTCTGGCAAAGCAATGGTGCCATGTGTACGGCTCCTCCGGCACCATTCGGGCGATTGCCGACGCGATTGCCAAAAATGCGCTGGGCGACGCGACGCTGACCTATAAGAGCCTGGCGGCGCTGAAGGACCGGCTGATCGGATTCGGCCATGCCAGCCGCATCGACTTGCTGGGAATGAAGCCGGACCGTGCTGCCATCATCATGGGCGGTCTGGCGGTTCTGATGGGCATCATGCTGGAATTGCGCATCAAGGCGATCATCCCGATCGAGGCCGGCTTGCGCATGGGCGTATTGTCGGATCTGCAGCTGCGCGCCACCCGGCGCGATCGGCGCGACCAGTCGGTGCAGGGCTTGCAACAGCGGTTTGCCGTCGACGAAGAGCGCGCGCGTCGCGTGGCAAAAATTGCCGATGCGCTGTATGCGCAGCTGAAGCCGGACTCGGATACCTATGTCAAGCCGCTTTACTGGAGCGGCTTGCTGCATGAGATTGGCATGGCGGTGTCGCACAGCGGTTACCACAAGCATGGCGCCTACATGATCGAGCATGCCGACCTGTCCGGTTTCACCACGCGCGAACAGCGCCTGATGAGCAAGCTGGTGCTTGGCCAAAAGGGCAATCTGCGCAAATTGAACGGTTCGCTGAGCGACATCGATTTTGCCAAGGCAGTGCTGGCGCTGCGACTGGCCGTGATGGTCCTGCATGCGCGTATTGACGTGCTGGTCGACGAACTGCGGGTGAAAATGCGCAGCCGTATCGAGCTGGAAATGCGTAGTGACTGGCTGTCGGAGCATTTGACGCTGTCTTACTGGCTCGAAAAAGAGCAGGAGTGGTGGGGCCAGGCGGGCGTCGAATTTGTCGTCAAGCCGGCCTGATTTGCCATTTCCATAAAAATTGTATATATTATTTATACAATTTAACCAGGGAGATCATCATGCCGCTTAAAACCCCCGTAAAAAAACCCGCGCCTGCGTCGAAGCGCGCCGCCCCGGCCAAGGCCGCTGCGCCGAAGCCGAAGGTAACCACTGCCGGCGGCAAGCCGCTTGCAGCCAAGCCCCGGGCCGCCGCCAAAAAACCGGTCGCATCCCGTGTCAGGGCCGCTGCCGCACCAGTGTCAGCGCCAACTTCAACCCCGGTCAAGCCGGCAGCAAAAGCCAAGACGGCAGCAAAAGCGCCGGCGCCAGCCAAGGACAAGAGCAAGAAACCCAAGCTGGTGCGCGACAGCTTCACCATGCCGCAAGCCGAGTATCAAGTCCTGGCCGACTTGAAAAAAGCCTGTATCAAGGCCGGCTTTGCGGTCAAGAAAAGCGAGTTGCTGCGCATCGGCGTGGCGCTGTTGCAAAAGACCAATACCACCCAGTTGCAAAACATTCTTGCCTCGCTGCCGCCGCTAAAAGCCGGCCGTCCTAAGAAAAGCAAATAGCCACGCCAGGACCGGCCGGCTGCGCGCCGGCCGGTCCTGTTGCAGTGTCATCAAACTGACACGGAACTGTCATTTTCTCGAAGTAATCCATCGTTACGCTTGGTAGGTCTTTATTACCAGGATGACTCATGCGATTACAGAATTCGGTTTCTGCGGAAAGCCCGTCAAGTTCGTCTAAATTTGTCTTGAGCCTTGCCAGCACGCCAGAAGAAGTGCGTGAAGTGCAACGCCTGCGTTACCAGGTATTCATCGAAGCGATGGGCCTGAGCACGCTGGTCAATGCCGATCGGCTCGACCGGGATGAGTTCGATGCATACTGCGATCACCTGATCGTGCGTGATGCGCACTCCCTCAAGGTGGTCGGCACCTATCGCATTCTCGGCCCGCATGCGGCCCGCCGGATGGGGCGCTTGTATGCCGAGCAGGAATTCGAGCTGTCCCGGCTGAACCATCTGCGCTCGAGCATGGCTGAAGCCGGCCGGGCCTGCATCCATCCGGACTATCGCAGCGGCGGCGTGATCATGCTGCTGTGGGCCGGGCTGGCAAGCTACCTGAAAAAGGAAAATTGCCAATACCTGATCGGCTGCGCCAGCATCAGCCTGTCCGATGGCGGCCAGAATGCCGCATCGCTGTACCACGCACTGAGCCAGACCAGCCTGGCGCCAATCGAATACCGTGTCCGGCCGCGCCTGCCGTTTCCGGTTGGCGAACATGTTCCCGGTCAGCCAGTCTTTATTCCACCGCTGATCAAGGGCTACATGCGCGGCGGTGCCTGGGTATGCGGCGAGCCGGCCTGGGACCCCGATTTCAATTGCGTCGACCTGTTCCTGCTGCTGCCGTTGGCACGGCTCGATGATCGCTATGCCCGGCACTATTTCAAGGAGGCGCAGACCCAATGAAACCGTGCGATGATTTTCTGACAGCAGGCTTTCTTGGCCGCGAGGCAGAAAGCAGACGCGATCCAAACCATGGTCCGGGACGCGAAGTGATCCGGTTTCGCACCATCTGGATTTCCGACATCCATCTCGGCACCACCGGCTGCCAGGCGGCGCGGCTGCTGGAATTTTTGCGCGTGACCGAATCGCAGACCCTGTATCTGGTCGGCGACATCATCGACGGCTGGCAGCTGAAACGGCGCTGGTACTGGGACCAGACCCACAACAACGTCGTGCAAACCGTGCTGAAAAAGGCGAAAAAGGGCACAGAAGTCATTTTCGTCCCCGGCAACCACGATGAAGCGGTGCGCCAGTTCATCGACCTGGATTTCGGCGGCATTCGCATCCGCGACGAGCTGGTGCACGTGACCGCGCAGGGCAAGCGCATGCTGGTGCTGCATGGCGACCGCTTTGACGGCGTGATTGCCTGCGCCAAGTGGCTCGCCTATGTCGGCGACAGCCTGTATACGGTGATCCTGAAATTCAACCAGAGCCTGAATAACTGGCGTGCGCGCGCCGGCATGCCTTACTGGTCCCTGTCGCAATACCTGAAGCTCAAAGTCAAGAACGCAGTCAGTTACATTTCATCGTTCGAGCATGCTTTGGCCGCCGAAGCCAAGAAAAAAGGCCTGGACGGCGTCATTTGCGGCCATATCCACAAGCCGGAAATCCGCCAGATCGATGGCATCACCTACTGCAATGACGGCGACTGGGTCGAAAGCCTGTCAGCGCTGGTGGAAGACCACAACGGCGAATTGCGATTGGTTACCTGGCAGGAAATCATGGCGCAGCACAAAAAATCCAGCGTGCCGACGACTGGAGAACTATGCGTATCCTGATTGCCAGCGATGCCTGGGAGCCGCAGGTCAATGGCGTGGTCAATACGCTGAAAGCGACCCGGCAATGCCTGCAGGCGGCGGGCCATGAAGTGCTGGTGCTGTCCTCTACCGGACTGAAGACCTTCGCATGTCCAAGCTATCCTGAAATCCGTCTGGCCTACCGGCCGTATCGGAAAGTCGCGCAGGCGATCGAGACATTTGCACCGGATTGCATCCATATCGCAACAGAAGGGCCGATCGGCCTGGCAGCACGCCGTTACTGTCTGAAGCACGGCATGCAATTCACCAGTTCTTACCATACCCGGTTTCCCGAATATATCCGCGCGCGCTTCATGCTGCCGCTGGCACTGACGTATCGCTGGCTGCGCTGGTTTCATCGGCCGGCCAGCGCCGTGATGATGTCGACGCCGGGATTGATGCAAGTAATGCAGCAACGTGGCTTCGACAACCTGGTCTTGTGGAGCCGCGGCGTCAATACCGATTACTTCAAGCCGGCCGCCCGCGACCACGCTTGCATCGAGCGGCCGCTGTACCTGTATGTCGGCCGCCTGGCGATCGAAAAAAATATCGAGGCATTCCTGAACATCAGTCTGCCTGGCACTAAATGGGTGATTGGTGACGGGCCGCTGCGCGAGGCGCTGGAAAAGCGCTACCCGTCTGTACATTTTCTGGGCGCACGTGCGCACAACAAGCTGGCACCGTATTACAACTGTGCCGATGTGCTGGTATTTCCCAGCCGTACCGATACCTTTGGGCTGGTGATGGCCGAAGCGATGGCATGCGGCGTGCCGGTGGCAGCCTATCCGGTCACGGGGCCGACCGATGTGGTCGAGCATGGCAAGTCGGGCATGCTCGACCATCACCTGGAGCGGGCCTGTTTCGATGCGCTGCGCCTGAGCCGTCCGGAAGTCAGAAAATGCGCGCTCGCCTTTTCTTGGGAAAGCGCGACACTGCAATTCCTGCACAATCTGCGCCCGGCTAGCAAACCCGAAGCCAGCTGCTTTACCCAATCGGCGTTGTCACTGAATAACGCATCGGAATCATCGATGGCATGAATGACTACATGAAAAAACCTCATGAAGGCACCGCTGACAGCATCGACAACCCTGCAACGCCATTGGCGGCGCATAAAAAAATTCTGCTGTTAAGCGTATCGGCAGGCGCCGGCCACACCCGCGCTGCCGAAGCGATCCAGGCCTATGCAGATACCCAGGGCGTGCGGGTGAGCGCTACCCATCTGGATGTGATGGACTTTGTGCCAGCCGGGTTTCGCAAATTGTATACGGATGTCTATCTCGGCCTGGTGGCCCGCTATCCTGGCGTGTGGCGCTACCTGTACCGGCTCACCGACCGGGTTGGCTCCGACGGTACCCTGCAGAAGCTGCGCCGTGCGATCGAACGCATGAACACCCGGCGTCTGACCAGGGCGATTGCCGCAGCCAGCCCGGATGCGATCGTCTGCACCCATTTCCTGCCGGCGGAAATCCTGTCGCGCCTGGTGCAGCTGCAGCGCCTGAGCTGCCCGGTCTGGGTCCAGGTGACCGATTTCGACGTGCACGGGATGTGGGTGCATGAACACATTGACGGCTATTTCGCCGCCAGCGAACAGGTGGCCTTCCGACTGCGCGCCCAGGGTATTGCGCCGGACCGGATTCATGTCACCGGGATTCCGATCATGCCGGCATTTCATCAGGCGCTGTGCCGCAGCGAATGCGCGGCACAGTTCGGTCTGGATCCCCGGCGCCGCACGGTATTGCTGATGGGCGGCGGACATGGCATTGGCCGGCTGGATATGGTTGCCGCCCAACTGCTGGCGCTGCCTGCCGATTATCAGTTAGTTGTGCTGGCCGGGAAAAATGCGGCTGCGCTGGCGGCACTGCATAGCTTGGGCGCACGGCACCCGCGCCGCCTGTTCGCGTTTGGTTTTACCGACCAGGTCGCCCGGCTGATGGCATGCGCCGACCTGGTGGTCACCAAGCCCGGCGGCCTGACTTCGTCCGAATGCCTTGCCATGGGCTTGCCGATGATTGTCAATGACCCGATCCCGGGACAGGAAGAACGCAATGCCGATTTCTTGATGGAGCAGGGTGTCGCCTTCAAGACGCTCGACAGCGCGAGCCTGGCTTACCGCATCCAGTATCTGCTGGATCGCCCGGCCAAGCTGGCTGACATGCGCAGGCAGGCACAGCAACTGGCGCGGCCGATTGCCGCTCGCCATGTTCTGGAAACCGTATTGAAGCATGAATGGATTACTTCAGCACCAGTTCCGGCGACACCATTGCTTTCAGATAGTTGCTGTTGATATCACCGCGCTCGCGCTGGGCGATCCACCAGATATTTGCCTTGCGTATGGTCCAGTCCTGGGTGCTACCGGCCAGCAATAATGCCGCGACCTGGCCCAGCGTCGGCTGATGGCCGATGATCAGCACCGGTTCCTTTGCTTCCGGCCAATTGGCCGCGCTCAGCAGGCTTTCAGCCGATGCCTGCGGTCCGATTTCCGGGCACACCTTGAACTTGCGTTCCAGCGCCTGCGCGGTTTGCATGGTGCGGGTGGTCGGGCTGACCAGGATCCGGCAACGGTCAGGCAGATTGCGATCCAGCCACTTCGCCATTTTCTGGGCTTGCCGGATGCCCTTGGTGGTCAGAACGCGCCCTTCATCCGGCTCGCCGATTTCCGCTTCCGCATGTCGCCAGAGTAAAAGTTCCATCGCTCAAGTCTCCATGTCCGGTGATGAGCCGAGTGCCTGCATCAAGTAATGCTGGGCGCAAAATGGTGCCTGTTTGGCGCGCGCTTTTCTGCGATGATAGATGCCGTCCGGCGCCAGTTCCCAGGCATTCAGGTTATCCTTCAAATACGGATTCAAGCCTTCGGCAATCACGCGTTTTTTCAAGGCTTTATCGAGCACCGGGAAGGCGACTTCGATGCGCCGGAACAGGTTGCGGTTCATCCAGTCGGCGCTGGATAGATACACATCGTGCGCCAGGTCATTGCGAAAATAAAAAATCCGGGTGTGCTCGAGAAAGCGGCCGACGATCGAGCGCACCTGGATATTTTCCGACAGGCCCGGCACGCCGGGGCGCAACGCGCAGGCGCCGCGCACGATCAGATCGATCTTCACGCCGGCGGCCGATGCCATATACAGTGCCCGGATCACCGATTCGTCCAGCAGCCCATTCATCTTGGCGATAATGCGGCCCGGGCGTCCGGTGCCAGCGATCCGGGCTTCGTTCTGAATGGCGCGGATCACTTCCTTTTGCAGGGAAAACGGTGCCATCCACAGGTAAGCGAGCTTTTTCGGCTTGGTCAGGCTGGTCAGGTGGATAAAGACTTCATTGACTTCACGGGTCAGTTCCGGGCGGGCGGTCAACAGGCCGAAATCGGTATAGAACTTGGTGGTGGTGGGATGGTAGTTGCCGGTGCCAAGATGGGCATAGTAACGCAAGCCGCTTTCCTCGCGCCGCAGCACCAGTGCCAGCTTGGCATGGGTTTTCAAGCCGACCACGCCGTAGACGACCTGGGCGCCGGCGCGCTCGAGGCGCTCGGCCCAGTTGATATTGGCTTCCTCGTCAAAACGCGCCATCAATTCCACGATCACGGTCACTTCCTTGCCGCGCCGCGCGGCCGTGATCAGCGATTCCATCAAGTCCGAATCCATGCCGGTACGGTAAATGGTTTGCTTGATCGCCAGGACATGCGGATCGTCGGCGGCGCTGCGGATGAAGTCGACCACCGGTTGAAATGATTGAAACGGATGATGCAGCAGCACATCCTGCCGGCCGATAATCGAAAAAATGCTGCCGTCGATCAGCTTGGCGGGCAGTCCCGGCGAAAATGGCGGAAAGCGCAATGCCGGTTGATCGACATAGCCGATCAGCTCGAGCAGGCGCACCATGTTGACCGGCCCGTCGACGGCATACAGCCGGGCCTGCGGGATGGCAAACTGTTCCCGCAAAAATTGGGACAGATTCTCAGGGCAATTCTTTGCCACTTCCAGCCGGACCGCGACGCCGAACTGGCGGCTTTGCAATTCGCTTTGCAAGGCTTCACGCAAATTCTTTACTTCCTCTTCATCAACCCACAGATCGCTGTTGCGGGTCACCCGGAATTGCGAATATGCGACCACCTCCCGACCGGTGAACAGGTCGGAAATGTGGGCGTGGATAACCGAAGACAAGAGACAAAACGCCAAGCCGCCATTCGATAATTCCGGTGGCAACTGTATGATCCGCGGCAACACTCGCGGCGCCTTCATGATTGCAATCCCGCTGCCGCGGCCGAACGCATCCTTGCCGGACAATTCGACGATGAAGTTCAGGCTCTTGTTGACGACTTGCGGAAATGGATGGGCCGGGTCAAGGCCGATCGGCGTCAACAGCGGACGCACTTCGCGCTCGAAATAGGATTTGACCCAGGCGCGTTGTGCATCGTTGCGGTCTTGATGACGCAACAGATGAATGCCGTGGGTCGACAGTTGCGGCAATATGTCTTCATTCAATACTGCGTACTGCCGTTCAATCAATTGATGGCACAGGATACTGGTGCGTTCCAGCGTCCGGATCAGGGACGGTGGTTCCACGCCATTGCTTTCGGCGCGGTTCTGTGCCAGCAGGCTGGCGATGCGCACTTCGAAAAATTCATCCAGGTTGCTGCTGACGATGCATAGGAAGCGCAAGCGCTCCAGCAACGGGATGCTGGGATCTTCCGCCTGTGCCAGCACTCGCCGGTTGAATGCAAGTTGGGACAGCTCTCGGTTCAGATAAGCGGGCGGCTGCTCGATATTAGCTCTGGCGCGTTTTGTAATCTGACTCATGTCGCGTCGCCATGTGGGGGAGGTTTTTCCAAAGTCTAACATTTGGATATGACAAATTGATGACAAGGCTATCTACCTGGAATCGAGTATTCTCGAATTGCGGGGCAGACTTTGAGATTTGTTGGACGATTGATAAAAACGCTGCAATTCCTAGTCAATGGATACCTGACTTTCAATCCAATGATTGAATGAAAAATTATAGGCCTCAGCATGGCGCATGGCTGTCAAAGACGCCGTGACGTATTTAAAAAAATGCAGCCGACACGCAGCCGGCCGCATTAGGCAAAAAACCAGCAATCAATACGTCAGATTAATTTGATACACGCCAACCGAGCCACTGGTTTCATTGCCGACAATCAGCAATGGCTTGCCATTCGGCGAATTGGCCGCGCTGACCACGGTCAAGCCTTCCGGTCCGCGGTCGCCGGTAATGCCGGTGCGAGGATTGATATAGGTAACGTACATGGGCGCAGCCGGTGTTGTGATGTCGTACACCATGATGCCGCCGACCCGTTCCAAGCCGATGAAGGCAAAAGTCTTGGCGCCGAAGCTTGCCACGGTGACACCTTCAGGTTCCGGACCTTTTGCGGTACTGCGCGCATCCAGCGTGTCATTGTCATGGCTGGCATTGAATTTCACATTGCCAAGTGCCAAGGTACGCTGTTCGAACTGGTCGCCCGAATCATAGATACGGGTGCCGGCGGTATTCCAGATTGAGAATGAGCGACCGCCAAACGCATACAACTCATTACATTGGCCGCCGGCATTTTTTCCGGTACTGCCGCCATTGGGTGCGGCCGTTATCTTCAGTCGGCCCAGATTGGAATCAAAAATCTGGTTGACGGCATCGGTAAAGATCGCAGGGTCCAGACCCGCCGTGCAATGGGCACGTACCCTGATTTCTTCTTCAAAGCCAGTGTATTCGCGCGCATCGCCCTCGTTGGCGGTGATCAGGTAGCCGCTGCCGCCGGCGGTGAAATGGGCGATCGCATCCGGCATGTACATGCCCTTGACCGGTTGGCTGGCGATCTTGATCGCTGGCGTGCCGCTGTTGGTGTTGATGGCGCCATCTTCATCGCTGAGGTCGAGACCGTAGCCGGCAATGCGGTAATCCTTGAAACCCAGCGGCTTGATATCGGTGACGGTGGCAGTCGCAATATCAACAATCGCCAGCGCATTGTTTTCCTGCAGCGTCACATAAGCGGTCTTGCCATCCGCGGACACGGCGATATATTCCGGCTCCAGGTCTTGCGCCACGCTGGCGTTCGGTCCGAAAATGCGTACGCCGGCGGTGCGCAAGACGGCAGCCTGAGCATTGAAAGCGCTAAATTCGGCTGTGGTCACTACCGGGGTAGCGATATTCTGCACATCGACGATGGAAATTGACCCCTCCGGATCGATCGAGTCCGGCTGGTTATAGCTGCTTGGCTCACCTTCATTGGCCACCAACAATTTCTTACCATCTGGCGTGAAGATCAGCATGTCAGGCAGTGCGCCGACCGTCACCGACGACATCAGGCCCAGGTCGGTAGCCCGGTAAAACGCCACCGTGCCGGGATTGGTTTTTACTGCAGCCTCGATTGCCAATGCGACTGTGCCATTGTGAATCGCAACACTATTGACAGCGCCGGCGGCCGGACTGATCATGTTTATCTTGACTGGGGCTGTGGGATTGGTGAGGTCGAGCACATCGACGGTGCCGAGGGCGCCATTGACAACAAACAGGCGCTTGCTACCCGGATCGTAGGCAGTAATTTCAGCGGCAGCGAGGGTGCCATCGACGTATCCACCGATTCTGTCCAGCGTCAAGCTCGCAGGCGTCAACGTCGTGGTGGTCGTGGTAGTAGTGGTCGTAGTCGAAGTGGATGGTGTGGCGGCTACCGGGTCATCGCTGCCACCGCAGGCAGATAGCACGCCCAGGCTGATCAATACGGCTGCCGCACTGGCTGCCCATTGTTCGAAATTCCTTGGTTTCATCATGATTCCTGTTGTTGAAAATTGGCGAGTCTAGAGGCGGACGATGACAGCAATGTGACAAATGCATCATTGAATTTCTGTCATCTCAATGTCATCCGGCAGTAATGCCAGGGTAATAAAGCATCCCTATGCTTTGACTGCCCTTAAACTCGACAAGGTATTACACAAATGAACGACCTTACCCGTACCGAATTGCTGGCTGATCCGGAAGATACCGGTACCAATGTTTCAGACAATCCCTCTTTTGACACCGTTTTGCAGTCGCGACTTTCTCGCCGTTCAATGCTGAAGGGCTCCTTCAGCGTTGCTGCAACCACTTTTTTTGGCGGCACGCTGGTTGCCTGCGGTGGCGGCTCCGACGCCGTCGCTCTGCCTGGCACCACAACCACGACCAATACCACCACTACCACAACGCTCGCGCCCAAGTCGCTGAAGCTGAACTTCAATGCGGTTGCCAAGAGCCTGGCTGATGCGCTGGTGATTCCGACGGGCTATACCGCAAGCGTGCTGTATCGGCTGGGCGATCCAATTAATGCAACAACACCTGCCTACAACAACGACGGCACTGATACCGGCGCCTCGTTTGCCAATCGCGCCGGCGACCATCACGATGGCATGCATTACTTTGGCCTGGGTGCTGATGGAAAGTACAGCGCCAATGCCAGCGACCGCGGTTTGCTGGTGATGAACCATGAAGCGATTACACCGGAATATCTGCATGTGGCAGGACCGACCATCACCGGAACCGGCAATGCGGCTACGCGTACTGTCAATGATGAAGTCATCAAGGAACTCAATGCGCACGGTGTGAGTATCATTGAAGTTGCCAAGAGCGGCAGCAGCGTGACTCACAACAAGGCTTCGGCCCTGAACCGCCGTATCACCACCTTCACCGACATGATCCTGTCCGGTCCGGCCGCCAAAACCCCAATGATGATCACTGCGTACTCGACCGATGGCTCGAAAACGCGCGGCACGGTCAATGACTGTGCCCATGGCCATACGCCTTGGGGAACCTATCTCGCCTGTGAAGAAAACTGGGCTGGCTATTTCCGTCGCATTACCGCCACCGACAATCCGAACCGCAGCGCCAAGGAACTGGTTTCCTTTAGCCGCTATGGCGTGGCCGGCACCGGCCGCGAATTGTGGGCCACGGCGACTTCCGCCGATCCCGCCGACACTTCGTTTTCACGCTGGAATGCGATGAAGACAGGCGTCTCGGTTGATGGCAGCGACGACTTCCGCAATGTCGCCAATACCTATGGCTGGAATGTCGAGATCGACCCGTTCAACACAGCCGCGACACCGAAGAAACGTACTGCGATGGGCCGCTTTGCGCATGAAGGCGCATGGCCTGGCCCGGTGGTGGTCGGCAAGCCGCTGGTCTGGTACATGGGGTGCGATTCGCGAAATGAATATATTTACAAATACGTTTCGAATGCAGTGTGGGATGCGGCCGACGCCACCAAAGGCATGCTTGCCGGTGACAAGTATCTGGATGACGGCAAGCTGTATGTGGCCAAATTCAATGCCGACGGCAGCGGCGCATGGGTCGAGCTGAAGTTTGGCATCAACGGCATTACCGCGGCCAATCCCGCCTATGCCTTTGCCGACCAGGCCGATGTGCTGGTCAATGTCCGTCTGGCCGCCGACGCTGCCGGCGCCACCAAGATGGACCGGCCGGAATGGGGCGCAGTCAACCCCTTGAATGGTGAAGTCTACATGACGCTGACCAACACCAGCGCATCGAGCCGTCCGGTCACTAGCGTCGATGCCGCCAATCCGCGTTTCTACAACGATCCGAAAGGCGCCGGTGCCAGTGCACAGCTCGGCAATCCGAACGGCCATATCATCCGCTGGGCGGAAAACAACAGTGACGTGGCTGCCACTGCATTTCAGTGGGATGTGTTCCTGTTCGGTGCTGCGGCCGATGCCGATGCGACCAATGTCAATATCTCGAACCTGACCGCAAACAACGATTTTTCCAGCCCGGACGGCTTGTGGTTTGCAAAAAGCGGCCTGTTGTGGATCCAGACCGACGATGGCGCCTTTACTGATGTCAGCAATTGCATGATGCTGGCCGCGGTGCCGGGCAAGGTTGGCGATGGTGCCAAGAGAACCATCACCAATGTCAATGGCGCGACCACCAAGGCGGTCGATACCTATGTCGGCGCACCCTTGGGCGAAACCAGTCTGCGCCGTTTCCTGGTGGGTCCGAAGGAATGCGAAATCACCGGTATTATTGAGACCCCGGATGGCAAGGCGATCTTCGTCAATATCCAGCATCCGGGCGAAAGCACCACGCCGAATTTCGCCGATACGAGCAGCTTCGGCAGCCACTGGCCGGATGGCGGCAATGCCCGGCCGCGTTCGGCGACCATTGTCATTACCAAGGATGATGGCGGCGAAGTGGGCGGCAGCCTGACTTAGCAGCATTCTGTAACACGCAGTGGAGGCCCCTGCAGGCATTTGCCCGCAGGGGCTTTTTTTTCGCAACGCTTGCATCCAAGGCAAACGCACCCGGCATGCTTCTGGATACAAGTTCATGTACGCGCTCATGTCCGGATAAAAAATTACGACAAGCATGAGCTGATGCATAGGCGGGCAGTACTTCGGGTTCCCGTTACTGCCATGCTCGGCCCGGCGCAATCCAGCATTTGGCAGGTGCACGGATATTTCCAGTAATTGTCATCATCCTGTAACGCCAGCGTCACGCGCCGGTAAAAACACAGGTCTAGACTTCACGCCTATTAGATATCTAGATAAGTGTCGATATGAGCCTGTACGCAGTTTCCCGTGATAGTGGTGAAGCACTCTACGCCCAGATTGCCCGTCAGATCGAACAAGAAATCGGCAACCTGTATGCGCCCGGCGAAGGGCTTCCGTCCGAAGCCGACCTGGCGCTGCGGTTCGGCGTCAACCGGCATACCTTGCGCCGCGCCATCGACGAACTGATCGATGGCGGCATGCTGGAGAGAAGGCCGGGGCGTGGCGTCTTCGTCACGGATGCGCCGCTGGACTATCAGGTGGCCGCGGGCACCCGTTTCACCGAGACGCTGAGTTCCCAGGGCCTGACCGCCGACAGCCGCATCCTGCGCAACCAGACGGTCCCGGCCAATGAACGGGTGGCACAACGGCTCGGCATTACCGTGGCCGAACCGGTGTTGTGGCTGGAAACCCTGAGGATGGCGAATGCGCGTCCGGTCTGCGTGATCTCGCATTTTATTCCGGCTAAAGATTTTCCAGACGTGCGTGACCAGTACCAGGGCGGTTCGCTGCATCAATTCCTTGCCGCCACCTACGGCTGCGTGCTGCGTCGAACCGAAAGTCTGGTTACCGCGGTCCTGCCGCAGGGAGACGACGCGCGCCTGTTGAGCATGCCGCAGAACCGGCCGGTACTGCGCGTCAAAAGCGTCAATATCGACGACCGCAATGGCGCAGCGGTCGAATACGCTGTTACCCGGTTTCGTGCCGACCGGATTCAATTACGCATCAACCCGTGAGCACCATCTGCGGACCTTACCAAGCTTGTCATCCAACTCCAGGAGCTATTGCCATGTATCCCAGAAAACCACTTCGTCGAACCCTGTTGACACTGGCGCTGGCCGCCGGCTGCGTGCTGCCATTGTCAGTCATGGCCCAGGCCCAGCATGACGGCAGTAGCGGTAAACCCTTGCGTGTTGTGCTAATACCGGCTGACGGCGGCACCGAAGACGGCACGCGCAAGGATTTTCAGCCTATCTTTTCGGCGATCAGCCAGTCGACTGGCTTGAATTTCGATATCAAGGTCGGGCAAAGCTACTCGGCTGTGGTCGAAGCAATGTGCAGCGGCGCCGCCGATATCGCCTGGTACGGCCCGGCTTCTTACCTGCAAGCCAAAGGGCGCGGTTGCGCCGAATTGCTGGCGCTGGCGGTGCGCAATGGCGAGTCGGTCTATTACTCGGGCATCTTTGCGCGCATCGAAGCGAACGTCAACAGCATCCGTGACCTCAAGGGCAAAAAAATCGCACTCGGTGATATCAATTCCACTTCCAGTTTCAATGTGCCGGTGGCAATGATGCTGTCGTCCGGCTTCGATCCGGCGCGCGACGCAGGCGTGATCAACATGGCCGGCACCCACGCCAACGTGCTCAAGGCGCTTGCAGAAGGCCTGGTCGATGCGGGCGGCGCCTCGTTCGACTCTTTTGAAAAAGCCGTCAATGCCAAGGCGATCGACCCGAGCAAGATCAAGGTTCTCGCCAAGAGCGCACCGATTCCTTACCCGCCACTGGCGGTGCATCCGGCGGTTAGCAGCGCGGTCAAGGCCAAACTGCGTGACGCCTTTAACAACATCCATAAACTGCCCGGCATCAGCAAGGACCAGATCCGCGGCTATGGCGGCGGCAAGGTCGATGGCTACACCGCCAAGGCCAGCGAGGAAGAGATGGCCGCCGCCGGCAAGATGTTTGACCTGGTGACCAGTCAGGTCAAGACCGACATCATGAAGAAAGCCGGCAGTCGCTAAGCGGCGCCGAATCAACCATGCACACGGCTTGCGCGGCGGCGGCTGCGCCGCGCAAGCCTTTTGAAGGAGGCAGCAATGATCAAATTCAATTCCCTATCCAAGACCTGGCCGGATGGCACGCGGGCGCTGTCGGATGTCAGCCTGGCGGTGCCGCGCGGTCAATTTTGCGTGATTCTCGGGCCGTCCGGCGCAGGAAAATCCACATTGTTGCGAGCGGTCAATGGCCTGATGAAGCCCAGCAAGGGTGACCTTTCAATCGACGGCGTGACACTGTCGAGCGCCACTGAGCGCGAATTGCGCAAGCGGGTGGCGATGATTCATCAGCATTTCAATTTGACCGGCCGCATGAGCGTCGCCGGCAATGTTCTGGCCGGATTGCTGCCGGAAGCCTCGACCCTGCGTGCGCTGCTCGGCTGGTTTTCGCTGGGGCACCGCGACAAGGCTTGCCGGCTGCTCAAGCAAGTCGGCCTGGCGCCGCTGCACCTGCGCCGTCGTGCGCAGGAACTCTCCGGCGGCCAGCAGCAGCGTGTGGGCATCGCCCGCGCCTTCATGCTCGACCCGGAAGTAGTGCTCGCCGATGAACCGGTGGCCAGTCTCGACCCCAAGATCTCGCGCGACATTCTCGGCCTGATCCGCGACGCTGCGCGTGAGCGCAATGCCACGGTACTGTGCAGCCTGCATCAGATCGACCTTGCACGCGAGTTTGCAGACCGCATCATCGGCATGCGCGATGGCCGGATCGTGTTCGACGGTACGCCGCAAGAGCTTACCGATGCGCGCGTCGACACCCTCTATCAAGGGGCGCGCTGGGAAGATCCGCCGGAAGCGGAGGCAGCCACAGACTTGCCACCCTTGCAGCCGGCACTGGCATAAGCGAGATACCATGACAACCAAACCCATTCCCGTGCCTGCGCCAGGCACGCGCCTCGACTGGCAGCTCGATCCGCCCTACACGCTGCGTCATCTTGGATTCGTCTTTTTGTTCGTGCTCGTAATCCTGGTGACAGGACACCGCACCGAGATGGATCGGATGCTGGTGATGAGCGCGCAGGCCGTCGGCAAGCTGCTTGGCGTCGTCGACGAATCGCAGGTGGTGCGCGGCCTGTCTCGCGTCGGCCAGTCGATGTGGCCGCCGGTCCTGGCTGAAAAGGAAGAGCTGGTGCGCCTGCCTGACCTGGACCGCGAAAATCTGCCGTGGTTTTCGCGCATCGAATCCGAGGAACGAACCGTACAGCGGCTCAATACCGATACCCTGAAGATGGAGTCGGAAACTGAGCGCGGCGAATATCTGGTGCAGCCATTCGGCTACCTGTGGACCGTGCTGGTGAAGATGCTCCAGACGCTGGAAATTGCCATCTGGGGCACCTTGCTATCCGTGTTGTTGTCGATCCCGCTGGCCTACTATGCAGCGCGCAACTACTCGCCCAACCGCGTCACTTATACCGCCACGCGCGGCATGATCAGCCTGCTGCGCTCGGTGCCCGAGTTGATCGTGGCGCTGTTCCTGGTGCTGGCATTCGGCTTCGGTCCGATCGCCGGCGTACTGGCGCTCGGCTTGCATGCGGCGGGATTTCTTGGCAAGTTTTACGCCGAAGATATCGAGAATGCCGACAAGAAGCCGCAAGAGGCGCTGGAAGCCATTGGCGCCGGAAAAGTAAAGACGCTCTGGTATGGCGTGCTGCCGCAGATCTTGCCTCAGTACATTGCCTACACCCTGTACATCCTTGACCGCAATTTGCGCATGGCGACCGTGATCGGCCTGGTGGGCGCCGGCGGCATCGGCCAGGAACTCAAAGGTCGTTTCGACATGTTCCAGTACGGTCATGTCGCCACCATCCTGATCGTGATCTTCATTGCAGTGTTCATGCTTGACCAGTTCTCCGCCCGCCTGCGCGCGAAGCTGATTTAGGAGCCAGGCTAGCCATGACGCCATTTTATTCAATCCTTACTTGTCTAGATATCTGCATGACAAGCAAGCATCCAAGGGGTACAGCATGAGCCGTTCGGCAATCGATATCCACGACCGCAGCCAGTGGCCGCGCCTGCTCATGGCCCTGCCGGCGGCTGCAGTGCACGAAGTCGTTGATGCGCTGTCGTCCAGTTTCACGATTGACGACATGCAGCTGCCGCAGTCCGGCCTGGGCTTGCTCAAGCTGCAGGACAGCGCGCTCGGCGACACTTATTTTCCTGGTGAAATTCCGGTGGCGCGCGCACGGGTGCGTGTGTGCGGCAGCGATGGCGTCAGTGCAGAAGGCGCAGCGCTGATTCTTGACGACCGGGCTAAGTTAGCCAGAAGCATCGCCATTCTCGATGCCGTGCTGAGTGCAAAACTTCCCGGATACCAGGCAGCAGTGCCGCTGCTGCGCGCCGGCGCCGAGCGCATCGCACAACAGCATGCCGAACGCAGTGCGATGCTGGCGGCGACCCGCGTGAATTTTTCGCTGGTATCGAGTGGTGAGGAAAATGATGATGACTAAGCTGCAAGCCGGCGAAAATACGGGGCTGAAAGCCTGGCATCCATTGACGCAGCAGGGCGTATTTCGCCAATTGATGCGCGCCTTCAGCTATCCCGGTCGGGTCGAAACCTTGTGCGACGCCGTTGCTGCCGACGACATGCGTGGCAGCGCGCTGACTCGCGTTCTGGCCACACTGCTGGACGGCGAAGCCACGCTGGCCGACCCGGACTGCATGCTGGACCCGCACACCCTGGCTTTGCTGGAAGCGCGCACTGTGCCGGTCGAGCAGGCGCAGTTCGTTGTCGTGCTCGCAGAGCATGCGCCGCGGTTCGAACCGGCGCTCGGCAGCCTGGAATCGCCCGAACGTGGGGCGTCCGTGATCCTGCGCGTGGCTTGCCTGGGCGAAGGCAGCACGCTGCACCTGGCCGGCCCCGGCATCGATGGCGCAGCGCAGCTGCAAGTGCGCGGCCTCGATGCCGGATGGCTGGCAGCGCGCACGAACTGGAATGCCGGCTTTCCGCTTGGCATCGATCTGATTCTGGTGGATGACCAGCGCGCCGCCGCTTTGCCGCGTACCACACGCATCACCTGCGAAGGAGAATACTGATGGGCTATGTTGCGATCAAGGGCGGCGCGCGCGCGATACAAGGCGCTGCTGCGGCGGTCGAAGCGTTGCGTACCGCCGAAGGGTCAGGCGGCATGCCGCTGGCGCTGTCTGCCATTGAACACCAGTTGCGCCTGCTCACCTCGCGTATCGTTTCCGAAGGCGGCCTGTACCATCCGCGGCTGGCGGCACTGGCGATCAAGCAGATGCAGGGCGACACGCTGGAAGCGGCGTTCGCATTGCGCGCCTACCGTTCCACCAAGCCGCGCCTGCTGGAAACCCCGCTGCAAGATACCGGCAAGATGCGCCTGATCCGCCGCATTTCTTCGGCTTTCAAGGATATTCCCGGTGGCCAGATGCTGGGTCCGACTGCGGACTATGCGCTGCGGCTGATGCGCCTGGACCTGGCCGACGAATCGCCCGAGGCATTTCGCGGTGTTGCGCGCCGCTTCCTGGCCGATACACATGACAACGAACTGCCAGACACCTTTCCCAAGGTGGTAGACGCATTGCGCGCAGAAGGGCTGTTGCCACCGCTGGCACCACGCAACCAAGAAGCATTCGACATCACGCGCGTGCCGCTGGTGTTTCCAGTCCCGCGCTCGGCGGCGCTGGCGACCATGGCGCGCGCCGAAACCGGCTCGCTGCTGGCAATCGCCTATTCCAACATGCGCGGCTACGGCGACGTCCATCCGACCATTGCCGAATTGCGGGTCGGCTATCTGCCGGTGATGCTGCCGCATCCGCTTACCGGCGAGCCGGTCGAAGCGGGCGAAGTCCTGTTTACGGAATGCGAGATGGTGGCGATGTACGAGGGCAGCGACAGCGCCGACCCCATTACCTTCACGCTCGGTTATGGCGCCTGCTTCGGCCACAACGAAGTCAAGGCGATCTCGATGGCGGTCCTTGATCGGGCGCTGCAAAAAGGCATGCGCGACGGACCGGGCAATCCGTCCGAGGACCCGGAATTCGTGCTGCTGCATGTCGACGGCGTGGATTCGATGGGCTTCGCCAGCCACTACAAGATGCCGCACTACGTTACCTTCCAGTCCGATATGGACCGCCTGCGCACCACGCAAATCAAAGGGCAGGCCGATGCCGCGGCGCGCGGCCTTGTACCCGAAACGCAAGGAGATGCACGATGAGCCCGAGCTATGAACTGCCGCAGGATGAAGCAGCCTACAGTTTCGGCTTTCTGGATGAATACGCCAAGCGCGAGGTGCGCCGAGCCATCCTGAAAGCAATCAGCATTCCCGGCTACCAGACGCCGTACGCATCGCGCGAAATGCCTATGGGGCGGGGATTTGGCACTGGCGGCCTGCAATTGACGCTGTCGCTGATCGGCCCCGGCGATACATTGAAAGTCATCGACCAGGGCGCGGACGATTCGGTCAATGCCGTCAATCTGCGCAGCTTTATAGAAATGACCTGCGCCGATGTTTCGACCACCGAACGTACCAGCGATGCGACACTGATCCAGTCGCGCCATCGCATCCCGGAACAGGCGCTGACCGAGCAGCAGGTGCTGGTATTGCAGGTGCCATATCCGGACCCGCTGGTGCTGGTCGAGCCGTCGGAAGCGCGCCGCAAGGTGCTGCATGGCGAAGGTAACTATGCGCGGCTGCTGACCAAACTTTACGAGGATATCGTGCAGTTTGATGAAATCACCATTTCGCATCGCTATCCGACCCGGATTGCCGGACACTTCGTCATCGATCCAAGTCCGATACCGCGCTACGACCTGCCGAAACTGCACCTGTCAAAGGCGCTGGTGCTGCTCGGCGCCGGGCGCGAAAAAAAGATTTACGCGGTGCCGCCGTATACCGTGGCTGAGCCATTGGCGTTCGATGATATCCCGTTTCGCATCGAGGATTTCCACGACGCGCAAGGCAGGCGCCGCTGCTGTGCGCGCTGCGGCTCGGCCGAGTCGTTTCTCGACGAAATCATCGGCGACGACGATGCCAAGGTATATCAGTGCTCGGACGCCGACTATTGCAACCAGCAACTGGTTGCACTCACACGTTCGAAACGGGAGGCAGCATGAAAAAGATCCTGCAGGTGCGTGGCTTATCAAAGATTTATGGCCGCGGCTGTGCGCACTGTTTTGAAACTACTGGGCCGGAACAGGATACCAATATTTGCCGGTATTGCGGATCGGTGGTGGCGGCGCACAATGTCGACTTTGACCTGCATGCCGGCGAAATCCTCGGCATCATGGGTGAGTCCGGCAGTGGCAAATCGACGGTAGTCAAGACCCTGTTTTTCGATGAGGCCCCGAGTGCCGGCCAGGCGGTTTTCTATGACGATGATGTTGCGCAGGAATTGTTTTCCCTGAACGCTGCGCAAAGCCGCTGGCTGTGCAGCCACCGCTTCGGGATGGTGTATCAAAATCCACATCTGGGCCTGAATTTCAATGTCTCGGCTGGTGGCAATATCGCCGAACGGCTGCTGATGATCGATCTGGCGAATTACGGCGAAATCCGCGCCCGGGCCAAACAGCTGCTGGCGCGCACCGAGGTGCTGCCGGAGCGGATGGACGAGTCGCCCAGGAAATTTTCCGGCGGCATGCAGCAACGGGTGCAAATTGCCAAGGCGCTTGCCACCCGGCCGCCGTTGCTGTTTCTCGATGAAGTCACGACCGGGCTCGACTTGTCGGTGCAGGCCCGGATTCTCGATCTGATCCTGGAAATCCAGCAAGAGCTGGCCACCGCAATGATCGTGGTGACCCACGATCTGGGCGTCATTCGCCTGCTGGCCGGACGCACCATCGTCATGAAGTATGGCCGCGTCATCGAGGCCGGGCTGACTGACCAAATTCTCGAAGACCCGCAGCACGCTTATACCCAGCGGCTGGTGGCGTCGGCACTGTAAGGAACCACGATGCAAGCGATTCTCGAAGTCCGCGGACTGACCAAGCACTTTCACCTGCATGAGCAGGGCAAGCTGATTCCCTCTTGCGCCGATGTCGCGCTGGATGTTATCGGCGGGCAGCTTACGGCGCTGACCGGGCCGACCGGCGCCGGCAAGTCGTCGGTTCTCAAATGTATCTACCGCACCTATCTGCCGTCTGCGGGGCGCATCCTGTTTCGCCATGACAGCGGGCGCACGCTTGATCTGGCACAAGCCGACGCGCATCAGTTGCTCGCACTGAGGGGACACGAGATCGGCTTCGTCACCCAGTTCATGCACTGCCTGCCCCGCAAGAGCGCGCTGGATGTGGTCAGCGCACCGCTAGTCGGTCGCGGCGTTGCGCCGGCCATCGCACGCGACCGGGCGGCCGGGCTGCTGGCGCAGCTGAACCTGCCGGAACGCCTGTGGACGCTGCCGCCGGCGACATTCTCGGGCGGCGAAAAGCAGCGGATCAATCTGGCGCGCGGCCTGATCGCGCGTCCGCGCCTGTTGCTGCTGGACGAACCGACCGCCAGCCTGGACCCGGCCACCGCCGAGCGCGTGGTCGAATTGCTGCAATCCATCAAGGCCGAAGGCGTGGCGATGCTCGCGATCTTCCATCATCCAGAGCTCGTCAATCGCTTAGCCGAACGTGTGATCGAACTGACCCGGCCCGTGGCCGCAACAACATTGCTGGAGACCTGTTCATGATGAAGCGCATCCTGTTAACCAACGCGCGTGTGGTATTTGCCGCTGAAACCTGCGACAAGATTGCGGTGCTGATCGAAAACGGCGTGATCGCCGCCATCGATCCGGAAGCGGTCGGCGACGCGCGCGTCATTGACCTTTCCGGGCGGCTACTGATGCCCGGCCTGATCGACCTGCATTGCGACGCACTGGAAAAGGAAGTCGAACCGCGTCCGAACGTGCATTTCCCGCTTGACTTTGCCTGCGCGCAGGCTGACAAACGTAACGCCGCTGCCGGCATCACCACCGTGTTCCATGCACTTTCCTTTGCCAACCACGAGCTGGGTGTGCGCAACAATGTCTTTGCGGCGGAAATTGCCCGCGCGGTCAGCGCCTGGCAGCCGCATGCGCTGGTCGATAACCGGGTCCATGCCCGTTATGAAATCACCGATGAAACCGCGCCGCCGGTGCTGATCGATTTGCTGGAAAATGGCTATGCCAGCCTGATCTCATTCATGGATCACACACCGGGACAGGGACAGTTCAAGGATGTGGCGGCGTTCCGTGCCTACCTGTCCCGGACTTACAAAAAATCCGAAGCCGAACTCGACACGATTCTGGTCAACAAGCGCAGCGCGGCTGAAAGCGCGGTCGGGCGTATGGAAGCGGTGGCCGCCGCGGCCAGACGCCATCGGGTAGCCATTGCCAGCCATGACGACGATACCCCGGACAAGCTTGACGCCGTGCTTGCACTGGGCGCGGTCATTTCTGAGTTCCCGGTCAACCTGCATACCGCCCGCGCCGCCAAGGAACGGGGGCTGGCAACCTTGTTCGGTGCGCCCAACGTGTTGCGTGGCAAGTCGCAGTCCGGCTCGATGCGTGCACTGGATGCAGTGATCGAGGGGGTTGCGGATTGTCTGTGCGGCGATTATTCGCCGGCAGCCTTGCTGCCGTCGGTGATGCGCCTGCCGGAACTGGCGGGAATCGCATTGCATGAGGCAATTGCGCTGGTCACGTGCAATCCGGCGCGAGCGGCTGGTTTGCCGGACCGCGGTGAAATTGCAGTAGGCATGCGCGCCGATCTGATCGCAGTAAAAAACCTGGGCGGCTTGCCTCAGGTCGAGCGCGTTTGGGTCCATGGCGCACCGGCGCTGAGCGCCCATTTCGACCATGCGTGAGGCGGCAATGAGCGCACATCTTATCTATCTGGTCGGCGCTTCCGGCAGCGGCAAGGACAGTTTGCTGCGCTATGCCAGGAAAGGTCTTGCCGACAATCCATCGGTGGCATTCGCACACCGCTATATTACGCGCGCGGCTGACGCCGGCGGCGAAAACCATGTCGCGCTGTCGGTCGAAGAATTTGCCAGTCGGCGCCGCGCCAGCCTGTTCGCGCTTGCATGGGAAAGCCATGGCCATGCCTATGGCGTCGGCATCGAGATCAACCAGTGGCTAGCCAAAGGCGTCTCCGTGGTTGTGAATGGATCAAGAGAGTATTTGCCACAGGCAAAAAGTCGCTATGCCGAGCTGGTGCCGGTATGCATCGAGGTGTTGCCGGAGCTAATGCGTCAGCGCCTGGCCATGCGCGGGCGTGAAGATGCAGCTGCGATCGAAGCACGTTTGATGCGCAACACCCGCCTGCGATCCCAGCTGCGCGTCGGTGCTACGATACATAACGATGGCGAACTTGCCATCGCCGGCGAAAAATTGATCCAGTTTATTTTGATGTACACAGGGAAAGCACAATGCGTATAACTTTTCTGGGTACCGGCGCTGCCGGCGGCGTGCCGCTGTATGGTTGCGATTGCCAAGCCTGCAGGCGCGCCCATGCCAACCCGCAGTGGCGGCGCGCACCGTGCTGTGCGCTGGTCGAGTCGGGTAATACGCGCATTTTGCTGGATGCGGGAATCACCGACCTGACCGAACGCTTTGCGCCAGGCAGCCTGTCGGCGATTGTCTTGACCCATTTTCATCCGGATCATGTACAGGGGCTGTTTCACTTGCGCTGGGGGAAGGGCGCCGCCATCCCCGTGTATGCGCCACCTGACTCGGAAGGATGTGCAGACCTTTACCAGCATCCCGGCCTGCTGACGTTTCACCGGCTGGCCAAATTTGAGACATTTCAATTGGGCGAGCTGCAGATCACGCCGCTGCCCCTGATTCATTCGAAAGTGACCTTTGGCTATGCGATCGAGGATCGGCAAAACCGGCGCTTTGCCTACCTCACCGACACGGCCGGATTGCCGCCGCAAACCGCATCGTTTCTCGCTGCTTGGCAGCCGGAGGGCGTGGCGCTGGATTGTAGTCATCCGCCGCGCCAGCTAGGCTCGCGCAATCACAATGACTGGCACCTGGCCTTGGCAAGCTTGCAAACAATTGCGCCGGCGCGCGCCTGGCTCACGCATATCAGCCATGAATTCGACCAATGGACGATGCAGGCACTGCCCGATTTACCAGCCGGCGTCGGCATTGCCCGGGATGGCGAGCAGGTCGAGCTGGCGTTGAGATTCAGCATGCCGACGGACGCGCCGGCATGCTGAATCTCGGTGCTGGTCTGGCGATTGGCGCTTCGGTAACAATGCATGTCTGCTGGAATTTGCTCGCAAGGCATCAGCCGAAGGATTCCTACCCGCTTTGGTGGGTGTTGCTTGGCCATCTGTTGCTGCTTGGTCCGTGGGGGGTTGTTTCTTTGATGGGAGATGTGCGCTGGACGACCGAGTTTGTGGTCCTGCTGGGCTTGTCTGCGGCTGCCAACGTCGTGTATTTCATTGGCCTTGACCGCGCTTACCATCATGCGCCGGTGGCCCTGGTTTACCCGCTGGTGCGCAGTTCGCCATTATTGATTGCACTCTGGAGTATTTTGTTTTTTTCAGAGTCCTTTGGGGGTGCGGTCTGGCTTGGCATCGGCATCAGTGTTGGCGGTCTGCTGCTGATGGCCGGTTCCGGCCGCCAGCAGCAAGATGGCCGCGCGATCCCGTGGGCATTGATGGCGATGTTCTCCACCAGCGTTTATTCGATTACCGATAAGGCCGCGACTGCGCAGATGAGCAACTTTGGCGCGATTGTCGGCTTTATCAGTTTCGGCTATTTCTTTTCATGGATTGCAATCAGTATCACCTTGCGCGGGCGTACCGGGCGCTGGATTCCACCGGTGCGGATCAGCTTGCTGGCCATGATCTTCGGCGGACTGTGCATCGGGCTGGCCTACGCACTGGTGATTCATGCGATGCGCTCCCTGCCGGCGGCGGAAGCCGTCGCGTATTCGAACGCCGGCATCGTGATCGCCAGCTTGCTGTCGGTTTTTTTCTTTCGGGAAAAATTCCATTGGAAAGCGCGACTGCTGGGAGCGTTGGTTATCAGCGTCGGTCTTTTTGTCATGGCCTATGGGCGGATGCGCGGCTTGTGACCGGGCCAGCTGGCAGATTGGTAGTTAACTGGCCGCAGGTGCGGTAGCGGTTTTCTGCCTTACTTCAGTGCCGGGTGCAGCCGCTGTTTTTTTGCAGGTGACATACAGTTCATCGTCATCCTGACAGATTCTTGGCAAGCGGTGCGGCCATAATCTGGACGGCAATTCATTGAGCGCCAGTGCAATTGCGCAGCGGGCTCTGCGCGTACCTTTGCCCGACGCTGCAGCTGACAGCATGGTTGGGGCATCGCGCTCGACCAGGCCGATGCGCCTGGCCAGCTCACGGTTTGACATCTTGCCGAATTTTTGCACCAGCGCCAGTTTGACTGGTGAAATGCGCCGTTCCGGCGCCAATCTGGATGGCGCCAGTCTGGAACGGCGCGCAGCAATGCAATCCTGGGCTGCACTGGTTAGTTGCGCCGGTCGCCACAGTGCTGGCGGGCTTGCGCCGGCGCGTCTGGCGCGCTGCAGCCAGGCTGCAATGGCGTTTTCTGCAGACTTCAGTGCTTCGGCGTATGTATTCCCGGTGCCCATGCAGCCGGGAAGTTCCGGCACGTCGGCGATGTAGATCCGGCCATCATGGTGCAGCAGGATGCAGTAGGCAAGCGCCTGCGTCGTGCCGCCCGGCCGGTCGATGCCGGCATTGCCGCCAGCATCCGCCGATAGCGACGTACTGTCCAGGATGACAGGTTTATGCTTGTCGCTTGCTTCTAGCATTGCATTTCATTATGTGCATGGCATTGCCTTTAATATTTTCTGTTTCCTACCCTAAGTTCGACCAAAGCCGCAGCAACCGACTAATACAAACAGAATCGGCCGTGCCATCGGCGAATTACTTCTCAGACAGCATGTAGCCGACGCTGCGCACTGTTTTGATCAGTGGACCGGCGGTGCCCAGCGCCCTGCGCAAGCGCAGCACGTGGACATCCACCGTGCGTTCCTCGATCACCACATGGTTGCCCCAGACCTTGTCCAGCAACTGGCTGCGGGAAAACACCCGCTCTTGGTGCGCCAGAAAAAATTTCAGCAGCTTGAATTCGGCATGGCCGATTTCAATTTTTTCATTGTCGATGCTGACGCTGCAGCTGACCGGATCGAGTGCGACTGTGCCGATGCTCATGATTGACTGCGCATGTTCAGGCAGTTTGCGGCGCAGCAGGGCATTGATGCGGGCGGTCAATTCGCGCGGCGAAAACGGCTTGGTGATGTAGTCGTCTGCGCCGTGGTCCAGTCCTGCGATCTTGTCTTCCTCGGTGCCCTTGGCGGTCAGCATGATGACCGGCAGAGTGGAGAATTGCCGGTGCTCGCGTACTTTGGCGAGCAGGCGCAGGCCCGACTCGTCGGGCAGCATCCAGTCAAGCAGGATCAGTTGCGGCATGCGCTGCTGCAGCATGTCCCAGGCCTGGGCGACGTCATGCGCAGCAGCCACGTTCCAGCCGGCTTGCCTGAGCGTGAAGCTTACCAGTTCGACGATTGGCAGTTCGTCTTCGACGATCAGAATGACTGGTTTGTCAGTGAACATGGGAAGGGTTCATTTGCAATGCAGTTAGGTTCTTGCGCGGCTGTGATCGGTGCAGTTGTTCCCTAGATTTCGACATCGGGGTCGTCGATGCCAACCGTGCTGCTCAGGTCAAGACGGCGACGCTCCTGCGTCGGCGGATGACCGGTGGCGGTCAGATATGCGGCTTCGGCGATGTGTGTGGCATGGTCGCCGATGCGCTCGATGTTCTTGGCGCAAAACAGCAGGTGCACCAGGCCGATGACTTCGTCATGATGATCTTTCATCAAAGCTACGATGTTGCGGAAAATTTCGGTATGCAGTTCGTCGATCTGCTCATCGTTCTGGCGCACGAGCAATGCCTGTTCGGCGTCGCGCGTGATATAGGTATCGATCGCATCCTTGAGCTGTTGCGAGGCCAGACTGGCCAGCTGACCCAGACTTTTGACGATTGGCTCCGGAAAATTTGTATTGGCAATCGCGGTGGCGCGCTTGGCGATGTTCTTGGCCAGGTCACCAATGCGCTCCAGATCTTCGACAATGCGAAAATCTGCCAGCACTTCCTCCAGATCGGCTGCCATCGGCTGGCGCCGCGCGATCACGGTGGCGGCCACGTTCGACAGGTCGCGGCGCAGCGCGTCGAGCTGGCGGTCCTGATCGATTACCCGGCGCGCCAGGACCATGTCGCGCGTGAGCAGCGCCTGGATCGCGTCGACAAACTGGGCGCCGGCGAAGTCGCCCATGGCGCCGACGCTGGAAGTCAGCGTCTGCAGATCCAGGTCATAGGCTTTGACGATATGGGGATGGGTCACGGATGGATCTCCTGATATGTTGCCGGGTCAGCCGAAGCGGCCGGTGATGTAATCCAGTGTCTGCTGGCTGGATGGATGGGTAAACATTTGTTGGGTCTCGGTGAATTCGATCAGCTTGCCCATGAACATGAAACCGGTGTAATCCGACACGCGCGCGGCCTGCTGCATGTTGTGAGTGACAATCACGATGGTGTAACGGCTTTTCAGTTCGTCCAGCAGGTTTTCGATTTTCGCGGTGGCGATCGGGTCGAGCGCCGAGCAGGGTTCGTCCAGCAGCAGGATCTCGGGTTCAAGCGCCACCGCACGCGCAATCACCAGCCGCTGCTGCTGGCCGCCCGACAGGCTCAGGCCGCTGGTGTGCAGGCGATCCTTGACTTCATCCCACAATGCTGCCTGGCGCAGCGCCCGTTCCACGGTGTCGTCGAGCTGGTGGCGATCCTTGATGCCCAGCAGACGCAAGCCGTAGGCGACGTTTTCATAGATCGATTTCGGGAACGGGTTGGGTTTCTGAAACACCATACCGACCCGGCGCCGCAGTTCGGCAACGTTGACATCGCGCTCGTAGACGTTGCGGCCGTCGACCATGACCTGGCCTTCAACCCGGCAGCTGTCGACCAGATCGTTCATGCGGTTAAAGCAGCGCAACAGGGTCGATTTGCCGCAGCCGGAAGGGCCGATGAAGGCCACCACCTGGCCGCGCGGGATGTCGAGTGTGACGTCATGCAGCGCCTGAGACTGGCCGTAAAACAGGTTGAGGTTTTTGACCTTCAGCGCGACGTCGAGTTCGGCCAATGGCAGCCGTGGCGTTGCCGGCTGGGCTACCGCGGTTTCGATCTTGGCGCGCGGCTTGGGCATGTCGAGTTGCATTTCCATATTGAGTCCTTCAGAAGACGGGTTGGGATGCGGAGTCGGGTCGCTCATGCCGACTCCAGTCCGTGTGATTTTTCACGCAGGCGGTTGCGCAACCGGATCGCGGTCAGGTTCAGTGCCAGGATCACCACTACCAGCAGCAAGGCCGTGGCATACACCAGCGGGCGCGCAGCTTCCACATTCGGGCTCTGGAAGCCGACGTCGTAGATGTGAAAGCCGAGGTGCATGAATTTGCGCTCCAGGTGGATGAATGGAAAATAGCCATCCAGCGGCAACGTCGGCGCCAGCTTGACCACGCCGACCAGCATCAGCGGCGCGACCTCGCCGGCGGCGCGCGCCACCGCCAGAATCAGTCCGGTCATCATGGCCGGGCTGGCCATCGGCAGCACCGTGCGCCACAGCGTTTCAGCCTTGGTCGCGCCCAGCGCCAGGCTGCCTTCACGCACCGAGCGCGGCACCCGCGACAGGCCTTCCTCGGTGGAGACGATCACCACCGGCAGCGTCAGCAGCGCCAGCGTCAGCGAGGCCCACAGGATGCCGGGGCTGCCGAAGGTCGGCGCCGGCAGCGCCTCGGCAAAGAACAGCTGGTCGATATTCCCGCCCAGGAAATAGACGAAGAAACCGAGGCCGAACACGCCATAGACGATGGAAGGCACGCCGGCCAGATTGTTGACCGAAATGCGGATCATGCGGATCAGCGGGCCTTGCTTGGCATATTCGCGCATGTAGATGGCAGCCATCACGCCCAGCGGGGTAACGATCACCGACATCATCATTACCATCAGCACAGTGCCGAAGATGGCTGGAAAGATGCCGCCCTCGGTATTGGCTTCGCGCGGGTCGTCCAGCACGAACTCGCGCACTTTGTGAAAGTAGTGGCCGATCTTGGCAAACACGCCCATGGTGTTGGCGCGGTAGGCATCGGCCACCAGTGCCAGCTTGACCTCGACCTGTTTGCCGTCCATGACTTCGGCCACCAGAGAATCGCGTCCGATGTCGGTGCGTAAGGCCTGTAATTCGTTCTGCAGCTTGGCGAAGCGCTCATCGAATTGCAGGCGGCGTGCCGCCAGGTCGGCTTTCACGGGCTCGGTCAGCTTGCCGGACAATTCGGCGCGGCGTTCATCCAGACGCAATTGCTCGATGCCGTGATTGATCTTGCCGATGTCGTTTTTTTCTATTGCGTAAATCCGCTTGAACAGATCGTTGGCCCGCTCAAAGCGCTCCTGCAGCGCCGGCCAGGCCGCTTCACCGGTGGCAACCGTATTGCCGTTTTCCTTGACGGCTTTCAGGTGACCATAAAAATTGCCCCATTCGCGCCGTTCGATGGTCACCACATCCCTGGGATAAGTCAACTCGCCCAGCAGCGGCTCGGGAAACCAGCGGAAATCGACGCCGCTCAGATCCCGGTTGCCCATCTTGAACAGCAGACGATCGACGAAGGTTTTATCGCCACCAATGGTGAAGCCGGCTTCTGACAGGCGCTTGACAGACACTTCCTCGCGCTCGCGCACTTCGCCGATTAAACGGGTTTGGCGGCCATCCTTTTCCTGGTAGGTGGTTTCGACCACCGGCTTGGGCCAGAAGTGGCCCAAGCCGCGCACCGCAGTCAGCATCAGTACGCCAACCACCATCAGGATTGACAGCGCAACTGCGCCCGCACTAAGCCAGATCCAGGGCGTTCCCGATTTGATCCAATCACGCATGTTGAGAGCTCCGTTGAGATTTAGATAGCACTGTATTTTTCGCGCATGCGCTGGCGTACCAGTTCAGCGATGGTATTGACGATGAAGGTAAAGCCGAACAGCACCAGCGCCGACAGGAATAACAATCTGTAATGGGTTTCGCCGACGCCTGCTTCGGGCATTTCGACGCCGATATTGGCCGACAGCGTGCGAAAGCCCGAGAACAGGCTGAAATCCATCACCGCGGTGTTGCCGGTTGCCATCAGTACGATCATGGTTTCGCCGACGGCACGGCCCAGGCCGATCATCACTGCCGAAAAAATGCCGGGGCTGGCGGTCAGCAACACCACGCCGACCAGCGTTTGCCACTGGGTGGCTCCAAGCGCCAGCGAGCCCGAGCTCAGGTGTTTGGGCACGCTGAAAATGGCATCTTCGGCGATCGAGAAAATATTTGGCGTCACCGCGAAGCCCATGGCGATGCCGACCACCAGCGAATTGCGCTGGTCGTAGCTGATGCCGAGTTCATTGCTGAGCCAGCTGGGCATGTCGCCGCCGAAAAATGCCGCTTCGATCGGGTGGCCGATCTGGAACAGCAACCAGAACATGAACATCAGCACCGGAATCAAGAGCGCTGCTTCCCAACCGGGCGCGACCCGGCTGCGGATGCCTCGCGGAACCAGTTGCCACAGATAGGCGGCACCGACCATCGACGCCGGCAGCATCACGATGCAGAGCAATACGCCGGCCAGGTTGTTTTCGACCAGAGGAGCTAGCCACAGGCCTGCCAGGAAGCCGAGAATCACGGTCGGCAGCGCTTCCATCACCTCGATGGTCGGCTTGACCACGGTGCGCATTTTCGGCGACATGAAATAGGCGGTGAAGATCGCGCCCAGCAGGGCCAGCGGAATCGACACCAGCATCGCGTAGAACGCCGCCTTGATGGTGCCGAAGGTCAGCGGCGACAGGCTGAATTTCGGTTCGAAGTCGGAATTGGCCGCCGACGATTGCCAGACGTAATCCGGTTCTTCATAACTTTCGTACCAGACTTTTTGCCACAGGCTGTGAAACGACACTTCCGGATAGTCATTGTGGACTGCGGCGGAATAGACGCGTCCGTTGCCATCCTGTGCCAGATAGCCGTTGCCGCGCGGTGGGATGCCCAGAACTGCCAGCGGCTGATCGCTCAGCTTGTGAAGGAACAGCTGCCGGTTGGAAGTGGCGAAGTAACTGCCAAGGTTGCCCTGGCTGTCGCCGACGATAAAGCCCTTGCGAAAAAATTCCGGAGCAATTGCGGTGATCATGCTGGGCATCGGCGCAAAATCACGAATCTTGGTCAAGACGAAGTTGTTGGATTCGCGGCGTACCGGAAACCACTGGGCCAGCTTGCCCTGCTCGGTGCCGACGATGATGGAAAAGCCGCCGGACAGCATGGTCATGGCCGAGACTTTTTCGCCAGGCGCGGCGACTTGCACGGTCTCGATCAAGACCGGCTGGGTCTTGTCGTTGATGTCGTAGCGCGCCAGCGCACGGTCGCCGTGCAGGATGAAGAGTTCGCGCTGCTTGGATTCGATCAGCATCCGGCGAATGCCGGTCGGCGGCCAGGCGATTTCCGACTGCTGCACTTCGCTTTTGGCGACGCCCGTCATCATGTTGGTGGTGACGTTGATCGCCGACACCAGCAGGCGGCCGTCTTCGGTGAGCGCGACGATGGTCGAGCCATCGTCGGATTGCTGCACCGACAATTGCACGATCGGCTTGCCCAATGGGTCGATTACCAGCGGTTCCTCACCCAACGGATACTCGATGGACGGTGTAATCAGCCGCTTGTTGTCAGGATAAGTGACCTTGTAACCCTGCTTGACCAGGATTGCGCGGCCATCCGACAGGCCGAAACCGAGCGTATAGGTGCGACGCTCGCCGGTGGCGAAACTGGTAACTTCGGTGCCGGCGGGCAGCGCGACGCTGGCGTCGGCCAGCACTTCTCCGCTGTCGAAGCGGAAAAAGGCAATGTTGCCCTTTTGGCCGACACGGATGCCGATTTCGCGCTGCTCTTCCGAAGACAGCGAGGCGGTATCCTGATTGGCTGCGCCGGGAACGTTGAAGCGGCTTTCCTGTTCAATGGTCGGCGGCAAGAACAGCGGCACCACGACGCTGGCAAGATAGAAAAAAATCGCCGATACGGCGATGATCACGCTGAGGCCGCCGATCGACATCATGTGCTTGAACACGCGGTCGATCAGGATGCGGCGGCTCATCGGGCGATGGCTGCCGGCGACGCCGTGGACGGGTACGGCTTTCTGGCTCTGGATAATGGTATTCATGGAAGACTTTGGCTGTCCTTGCAAGGAACGAGGGCGGCGAAATACCGCCGCCCCTTGGGAATCAGTGCGCATACATCCGGGATCGGGCTGTGCCAGCCAGGCAGGCTGGCTGTACGCAATACCTTGCCTGATCCGGCTTATCCTTTCGATGCGCGCATTTTCGAAAACCGGTCAATGGTTGACGTCGGTTTGCCTTTCTTGTAACTGTCCTTGTTCATCACCCATACCAGCGTCTCGCCCGTCGGGCCGGCGCCGATATCCGTGTACGAATACGGCACTTCGCCAAATGCGGAAAATGCCTTCATGTCCTTCAGGTTGCCGAACACGTAATAGCGACCATTCTTGAACACTTCACCGTAAAAATCGTCGCCTGCGCCCAGCTTGTCCTGGAAAATCTGCTCGGCCAGGCTCGGCGTGTTTTTCTTCACGTCGTCCTTGGTGATGCCGTACACCACGGTCTTGCCATCAGGTCCGGCGCCGATCTGGGTGCGCGTCAACGCAACTTCTGCGTGCGCCAGGAAATCAAAATAATTCTTGGTGTCGCCAAAAGCGTAAATGCGGCCGTTTTCTGGCAGCACCACATAAAATTCCTTGGCGAGCGGCGCGGTGGCCTGGGCCGCCGGCGATTTGGCCTGCTGCATGTCAGTGGCGCAGCCGCTTAAGGTCAGTGCGACGGCAACCGCTGCTGCCGACATGGTCATTCGCATTGTTTGTTTCATGATTTGCTCCCTCATGTTTGATCGGATCGCCGTGGCATCGGCCGGTATGTGTGGGCCTGGATGCCGTGCCGGCTAGATTCGGTACACGGCCAGCAGTGTCAATGTCCGCCGGCCGCGCGTCCTGTTTGATGGATTTCCCACTTGGGGAAATCACGGGGGCCGAGATCGCTCGGGCCCCCGTTGTCGCTTAGTTGGACAACTCTGCGGCAGCCTTCAGCGCCATGCGCGCCGGCATCGGCACGAAACCGTCTTTGACCACCACGGTCTGGCCTTGCTTGGACAGGACCATCTTGAAGAATTCACGCTCCAGCGGTGACAGCGACTGGTTCGGCTTCTTGTTCACATAGACGTACAGCACGCGCGCCAGCGGATAGGTGCCGTCGATCGCGTGTGCTGCATCCGGCTCGACAAATGGCTGGCCGGTTTTTTTCGACAAGGGCAGCGCGCGCACGCCGGAAGTCTTGTAGCCGATGCCGGAGTAGCCGATCGCATTGATCTGGGTGGCAACACTTTGCACTACCGAGGCCGAACCCGGCTGCTCGGCGACATTGCGCTTGAAGTCGCCTTTGCACAGCGCCACATCCTTGTAATAGCCATAGGTGCCCGATACCGAGTTACGGCCGTACAGGGCGATGTCGCGGTTGGTCCATTCGCCATCCATGCCGACCTGACCCCATTTGGTAAAGTCGGTGGCGCCGCCGCATTTGCGACCCACTGACATCATTGCGTCGATTTGCTCGATGCTCAAACCCTTGATCGGATTGTCCTTGTTGACGTAGACCGCCAGCGCATCAATCGCCACTGGCACGGCGTATGGCTTGTAGCCATGCTTTTTTTCGAAACCTTCGATTTCCTTGGCAGTCATCATGCGGCTCATCGGGCCGAAGTTGGATGCACCCTCGGTCAGTGCCGGCGGTGCAGTGGAAGAACCGGCACCCTGAATCTGAATATTCACGTTGGGATAGGTACGCTTGAACTCCTCTGCCCACAAGGTCATCAGATTATTCAGCGTGTCGGAGCCGACGCTGGTGAAGTTGCCGGACACGCCGGCAGCTTTCTGGTAGGTCGGCAGCGCGGCATCGACCTGCGCTGCCTGCGCCCAGGCACCCTGCGATAGCAATGCGATGGAAGCCAAGCCCAACACGGGGAAAATTTTATTCAAACTCATTGATCAACTCCTGTTTTGTGTCAAAGAAGAAACCTAAATTTCAGCCCGTATTGTAGAAAACGCATATGACGGCTGTGTGACCGCCAAGAAATTTAATATGACATTTGCATGACATGGGGCGCCACTTGTTTGGCATGTTTTAAGTCTTGGAATCAGCTTTGTGCCACTAAAAATTTTTGCAGTTGCCACTGCCACTTCATACCGATGTCATATGAGAAATATATATTTGCTGCTAGGCAAAATATTGCCGTAAATTTTTGTTGATGCGGCCGGTTCCGTTTAACGACACTCGGCGCAATGCAAAGCATGCGCCGATGCATTTGCCTCGGCGTGTTTAACATCCGCAATCAAAGAGGAGGGAAAGTGGCAAGTATTGAAGACCTGTACAGTTCGATCGCCAATGCGGCATCCAGTGCCAATGACATTGCGCATCCTGCGTTGGCAGTGCATGCCGGCCAGTTGGCGGATGACGCGCCGAGCATTTCTCCGGCATGCAGCAATGCCCAGCTTCAGGAATTTTTCCTCGCACATGCCGAGCTGGAAGCGATTGCGATTGTCGATGACGGCATCCCGGTCGGCCTGGTCAATCGGCATGCCTTCATGGAACAGTATGGAAAACCGTTCAGCCGCGAATTGTTCGGCAAGAAGGCATGTCTTGCCTTTGCCGACACCGCGCCGCTGATTACCCCGGCCGACACGCCAGTCGAAGTGCTGGTGCGCCATGCGGTGGCACCGGAGGCGCGTGTGATGAAGGATGGCTTCATTTGCACCCGGGATGGCAAGTACATTGGACTGGGCTCCGGCATGGCGCTGTTAAAGGCGATGTCGGATATCGAAGCGGAAAAGACCCGTCAGCTATTGTCGAGTATCGATTACGCTTCGGCGATTCAGCAATCGAATCTGCGCGGCTCTGACAATGAACTGCATGCTTGCCTGCCCGGCGCTCGCCTGATCTGGCTGCCGCGCGATGTGGTCGGCGGCGATTGCTATTTCTTTCGATCGACGAAAAACGGCATGTTCGGCGCCATCATCGACTGTACCGGCCATGGCGTACCCGGCGCCTTCATGACGCTGATCACCTTGTCGTATCTTGAAAACCAGATCAGTGCCGGCGACGACGATCCGGATCCGGCTGCGATCCTGGCCGGCCTGAACCGGCACATCAAAAAAGTGCTGGGGCAAGGCAGCCGTGAAAAAAAACCTGCCGCCGGAGCCGGCAATAAATCCGACGATGGCCTGGATGCATTCATGTTCGTGCTGACTGAAAACGGCCAGGCGCTGCATTATGCCGGGGCGCGTCTGGAGCTGGCCGTCGCATTGCCGGAACAGCATGAGCTCCTGTTTTTCGCCGGCGACAAGATGGGGGTCGGTTACAGCGACACGCCGGATGATTTCACTTTTTCGTCGCATCGGACGCGTTTGCCGGCCGGTTACCGGGCATTGATCACGACCGACGGCATCATCGACCAGATCGGCGGGCCAAAGAATATCGCCCATGGCCGCAAGCGGCTGTATCAGCTGCTGGCCGAGCAGCGCAGCCTGGGCGCCAGCGAATTCAGTGCGCTGTTGCTGGAAAAATTCGCTGCCTGGCAGGGAAAACAACGGCGCCGCGACGATGTCTGTTTCCTTGCCTTTGCTTGCGAGGCGTAGCCATGGACTTCAAGAACTTTGAAAATTTCCAGGGTGGCGCATCGGCGGCCGGCGTGATTTTTTATTACGCCGGCTGGTTTGACAGCGCGATGGTGCATGTCATGTCAACCAAGCTGAAGGACAAGCTGCAGCAAGAACCTGTCAGCGCCCCGATCAAGCGAAAGCTGTTTTCCAGTTTTATCGAGATGGCGCAAAACGTTTTGCACTATGGCAGCATGCCGGCCGACCACGCCAGCGATGCCCAGCATGTGCCCGGTTCGATCGGCATCGGGCAAGACGGCGAAGCTTACTGGATCGCCTGCGGCAACCTGGTGCCGATCGACCAGATCCAGCGCATGCATGACAAGCTCAGCGCACTGAAAAGCATGTCGATTGCCGAAATCAAGGCTGCCTACCGCGCGCAACTGGCCAACGACGCGCATGAAACGATCGATACGACCAGCAAAGGCGCTGGCCTGGGCTTGCTGACGATTGCGCGCGACAGCCGGCAGCCGATCGAGTTTGAGTTTATCTCGCATCCGGCTTCCGGCGAGAAATTTTCTTATTTTTATATCAAGACAGTCATTTAATTTTCCGGAGTTGAATATATGAAAACGATTAGATCCGCCCGCACCGAGCATACACCGGAAATTATTTTTGATCCGGCAAACAGCAGCCTGTTTATCGAAGGCGAGTGTTATCCGGAAAATCCGAATGCATTCTTCCAGCCACTCATTGCGACGCTTGATTCTTATTTCAAAACCAGCCGGCCGGTCAACTTCACTGCGCGGATCCGGCTGGCTTATGTGAACAGCGCCTCGACCAAGTCGATGCGGCACTTATTCATGGTACTGAATGACGCTGCCAAGGCCGGGTGGGGCGTGGACATTGATTGGGAATTTGATCAGGACGATGATGCGATACAAGACCTTGGCGAAGACTTGATGCATGGGCTTGGCATCACCTGGCTGAATTTTAACGAAGCGCCATTCGTCGCCTGAGCTTGCAGGCTTGCGCCATCGAATAATGCGTTCATGCGCTGTGCCGTCATGGTTTTCCGGGCGCGGCAGGCACGCCGATCTGAGTCGATTTTGGCAAATGGATAAAGGAAAAATCATGCTGGCACATACTGGATCAAGTACAAAAATCATTTTTTCGAAAAGCGACAAGGGGCGCGAAGAAATGTCCAAGCGCTCTCATGGCTTGAGTCCGCTGCAACGGCGGGTGCTGATCCTGATCGACGGCACCAAGGACCTGTATGCGATCGCCGCAATGGTGCCTGCGGCGCAGCTGGAACAGGTGTTGCCTTTCCTGGCGCAGCAGGGGTTCATCGTGCCGGGCAGCGATGCAGAAAAAATAAAAACCCCTGCCGGCATCGAACGCGGCCGCAATGGCACGCCGTTTTCACTTGCAAAGCCGTCCATTGATTCGGCCGATCAACAGCCGGTGCCGGCCCTGGCGCCCATCAGTGGTGGTGCGGTCGCGCCCGCCAGCGCGGCATTCACCGATGATCCATCGACCATCAGGCTGGTCAAGGATTTCATGACAACCACCGCCCAAACCTATTTGGGCTTGTTGAGCGCGCCTGTGATTCAGCGCATCGAACAAGCCAGGACTGCCGCGCAATTGATGGCGGTAGCCGGGCACTGGAACATGGCATTGCGGGATTCGCAGCAGGGAAAGCGTTTTGCGAGCCCGTATCTGGAGCAGGTCAAGGCCGCCCTGGCTGATGGCGGCCGGCCGGTCCTCGACCAGGCGGAGTCTGCAATGCCGGTCGATGGATAAGCGCTTATTTGAGTTCCCGCCGTTCCACGAACAGGCTGTTGCCGGATAGCGCCTTGGCCTGCTTCTTGGCGTCGGCCGCAGCAGCGGCAATCTGGTAACTCGAGAAATTGCGCCCGGCATCGACTTTCACCACGCCCAGCGACAAGGTGACCAGTGAATGGAAAACTTTGTTGCCGCGACGGTCTTCGCTGACGTAGCCGCCCTGAGCCCGGTCTTCGCTGGTGTAGTAATCAAGCACCGACGCGGCAAAGGAGTTCAAGATTTCATGGCAACGCTGTTCCCAGTCGCTGCTTTGGAACAGGATAATAAAGTCGTCGCCGCCGATATGCCCCAGAAAATCCACGCCTGACTCGCAATACCTGGCCAGGATGTTGCTGGTCAGCGCGATCACGTCGTCGCCGCGCCGATAGCCATACACATCGTTGAACGGCTTGAAATGATCGATATCGCAGTAGCAGACAAAAAATTCCTGGCCGCATGCCACGCGCCGGTCGATTTCCTCGTTGATTGGTACATTGCCCGGAAGCTGCGTCAATGGATTGGCATAGCGCGCAGCACTGATCTGCATCTGGGTGATTTCGCGCATCACATCCTGGCTGGAGCCGATGCCGATGTAAAGGCCCTGATCGGTAATGGCAAATCCGTTTGACAGGTGATGCGTTTCCGCCTCGACGATCATCAGGCTCAGATCCTGCAGCCGGGTATTTTTATCCACCGCCAGCGGCTTGGGCGTCATGAAAAAAGTACATGAGCGCTTGCCATACAGTTCGCGTTGATACGGTCGCGCCAGCCGGTCGATCAACTGAAAGCGGTTGATGATGCCGATTGGAATACCATCCTGCACCACCGGCAGCACGTCCAGCGTCGGATCGTCGACAAAGATATCGTAGACGCTGTTGGTCGATGCATCCGGCATCACGATAGGTACGATGCGCAACAGTTTCAACGCCGTCGGCAAATTGAACCCATTGGCATTGCGCGATTGCGACAGGGCCACATTGCGCTTGAGGCGAGCCACCAGCTCCTCGGCAATCGCATGCGCCGGATGGGCAGCCGGACGCGCGATATGGTAACCCTGACCGCAGGTGACGCCGAGCTCCTGCAGCAATTGTATTTCCGGCCCGGTTTCGATGCCTTCGGCAATCGTGACGGTGCCGGATTTGCTGGCGATCAGCTGGATCGATTGCACGAATTGCAGCTTCACCGGATCATGGTCGATCCCCTGAATGAAATGCATATCGATCTTGACATAATCGGGCTTGATTTCCGACCATAAGCGCAGGCTTGAAAATCCCTCTCCCAGATCGTCGATCGCCACCAGAAAACCTTTTTCACGACAGCGCTGCAGCACTTCGCGCATATGCTGATAATCGCTGGTGGCCTGGTTTTCAGTCAATTCCAGAATAATGCGCTGTGGCGCCAGTGCGATCTTTTCTAGGAAGGCAATGGTTTCAAAAAATGCCGATCCCATTTCGATCAGACATTCAGGGCTGATATTCAAGAAGAGCTTGCCTGGCAGGAAAAGCGTAGCGAATTTTTCCAGAATCACTTCGCGGCACAATTTTTCGATCTGCGAAGTCAGGTCGTTGTCGCGCGCCACCTGAAATAAAGCCAAAGGAGAATGCAAGTCGCTGTTTGCCGGCCCGCGAATCAAGCCTTCATAGCCGATCAGGGTGCCGCTGTTCAAATCGATGATGGGTTGAAATACTGGTTCAAGCGAACGGTTTTTGAGGATTTTCAATAACAGTAAACGCTGGGAATTTTCAGCATTTTTGAGCGGGGGCACGATCATAGGCAACAGTCCAGTTTTGGTGCTGTGCGATGATTGAATGCGGGAATTTTTTACCCTGATTTTATGCGTATTAAGCGGTGTTGCCTGTTTTGCTGGCGGATAGACGGTCGACTCCATACCACTAACCTCTTCAATTAAATTCGAATTATTTCTTAACTGCAATGCTAATTTTTGATTGTGACAAGGTCATGTCATGTGGTGTATTTGCAGCTCAATGACAGGCTAAAATTACGAGTATTCATTGCAAAATTTTGCCTGTTCGCTACCCTGAGTGGCGCTGGCAGGGTAGGAAATGCAAACCCTCTACGGCATCATTTCGTGTCATGAACACGTCATAAATCGTGATTAAAGTGCTTTCATTGATTCGTTAAACCAAGGAGTGAGCATGCAATTCAATCGATTGATTCAAGCCGTGACCATGGCCGCAGGTACTGCGCTGGTGATCAATGCAGCGGCCGCAGCTGATATTACCGGCGCCGGCGCGACTTTCCCGTATCCGATTTATTCGAAGTGGGCTGAATCGTATAAGCAAGCCACCGGCACCGGCATGAATTACCAGTCGATCGGCTCGGGTGGCGGCATCAAGCAAATCAAGGCCAAAACCGTCGACTTCGGCGCCTCCGACATGCCGCTCAAGGCCGAAGAGCTGGAAAAAGAGGGCTTGATGCAATTCCCGGCCATCATGGGCGGCGTGGTGCCGGTCATTAATGTCGAAGGCATTGCGCCTGGCCAGCTGAAACTGGCTAGCGAGGTGCTGGCCGGCATCTATCTGGGCAAGATCACGCAATGGAATGCGCCGGAAATCGCCGCTGCCAACCCGGGCGTGAAATTGCCGGCGGCTGACATCACAGTGGTGCACCGCGCCGACGGCTCCGGCACCACCTTCCTGTTCACCGATTACCTGTCCAAGGTGCATCCAGAATTCAAGACCACGGTAGGCGCCGGCACGGCTGTCAAATGGCCCGCAGGCATGGGTGGCAAGGGTAATGAAGGCGTGGCCGCCAACGTGCAGCGTATCAAGAACTCGATCGGTTATGTCGAATACGTGTATGCCAAGAAAAACAAGATGGCCCATACGCAGATGAAAAACCGCGATGGCCAGTGGGTGCAGCCTGAAGATGACGCCTTCAAGGCAGCGGCTGCCGGCGCCCAATGGGCGAGCACACCGGGCTTTGGCGTGGTGCTGACCGATCAGCCGGGCAAGGGCAGCTGGCCGATCACGGGCGCGTCATTCATCCTGATGCACAAGGTGCAGGCGGATGCCGCGAAGGGAAAAGAAGTATTGAAATTCTTTGACTGGGCGTACAAGAATGGCGGCGCCATGGCGGCCGAGCTCGATTATGTGGCGATGCCGGCAGCGGTGATCGTCCAGGTGCAGGCTGCATGGAAAACCCAGCTGAAAGATACCGCCGGCAAGCCTATCTGGTAAGCCGGCAAGCAGGAGTGCGCAGGGCCGGCAATTCGTGTGGCAATGCTGTATTGACGGGTAGGGCAGGCAGTGTGGCAAGGCGCTGGATCGAACCGCTTTGCTTGCACTTTGCACTGTCGCTTGAGATGGCGCGCAACCAGAAACGGTTGCGCGCTTTTTTATGTCTAAAAATGTGGCCCCCTGTCAATGGCCGGTAACGGGCCTGGCAGCACGATTGCCAGTGCCGATCGATCCTGCCGCGATAACAATCGGCATAGAGTCATGCTCGGTCTCTATCTGGTACGGTTTTCATGGAAGACTAAGGTGCTGCGACTAACAATATGTCGCACCCTGGATAGGAGAGGACGTTTTCTGTAACGCTTCCCAGCAACAATTCACCGAGCTCCGAACTGCCGAGCTTACCCATCACGATCAGATCGATATCCAATTGTTTAGCTTGTTCAAGGATGGTACGTGCTGCATGACCATACCGCACCAGTGACAACAGTTCCGGACGTGGTGGAAATCCACCCATGAATTCCGCCATTCTTTGTGATGCTTCTACCTGTGCCGCATCGCGGTAACGCTGGAGGACAGTTTGCTCGACGCCGGCGTATTGCATCTTGCCTTCGAAAAAAACATCGTAGACATGGAGCACGCTGACCGATGCTTGCGGGGCAAATGCCATCGCAGTTTCGACGACAAGTCGAGAGACTGCGGAAAAGTCGACTGCAACCAGAATCCGGCGATAAGTCAGCTCGGGCGCAGAACGGACAATCAGTATCGGCTGTGTGCCGACGCGCAGAAACTTGAGCGTGGTGCTGCCGATGAACAGGTCGCGCACGACATTGTCGTCATGCGCTCCCATTACCGTCAAGCCGATTGAATGCTGCCGCGCATATTCCGCCAGCCTGACATGCGGCCTGCCGATATCCACATGTGCATGAACGGTAATCCCATGATCTTGCCGAACGGCTACCGCAGTAGCCTGCAACTGTGCCAGCGCCGCATCATACAAATGCTTTTCCGTGATCAGCGGATGCTCGATCAATGCGCGGCCAAACATTTTCCATGATAGCGCCGGTATGACATGCACCAGATGCAAACTGGCCTGGCTTTGCTGAGCCAGGAATGCCGCACGCTCAACGACTTGTGTGGCGCCGGATGACAAATCGCTTGCAGCCAGAATATGTTTGAAATCCATGGAGATCCTTCCAGAAAAATGCCAATGTTGACAAGCATTTACAGAGATAGCCGATTGTAACTGATGCAAGCAGGCTGGATCTGGGGGCATGGCTCGGCGTGGCTTGCGCCGGCGTTTGCAGCAAGCGGTGCTGCACAGCGTTGAAAAAGTATTGTCAGTGGCATTAATCGCACCGACACCGGTTCAGATAACAGGCGCACTGGGGTCAAGGCTTTTGCATCAGCTCCATCATGCCGCTCAATAGCTCGATCGGTAACGGGAACACAATGGTGGATGACTTGTCGCCGGCAATATTGCTCAATGTTTGCATATAGCGCAATTGCATGGCCCCCGGTTGCTGCGCCAGAATTTGTGCTGCCTGCATCAGCTTTTCGGACGCTTGCAGCTCGCCCTCGGCATGGATCACCTTGGCGCGCCGTTCGCGCTCGGCTTCGGCTTGACGCGCAATGGCGCGGATCATCGATTCATCCAGATCGACATGCTTGATTTCGACATTCGATACCTTGATACCCCACGCATCGGTCTGGGCATCCAATACTTGCTGGATGTCGACATTGAGGCGTTCGCGCTCGGCCAGCATGTCGTCGAGTTCATGCTTTCCGAGCACGGCGCGCAAGGTGGTTTGCGCCAGCTGGCTGGTTGCCTCGAAAAAATTAGCTACTTGAATGATGCATTTTTCCGGATCGACCACGCGGAAGTACAGCACCGCATTGACTTTGACCGAGACATTGTCGCGCGAGATCACATCCTGGGTTGGCACGTCAAGCACGATGGTGCGCAAATCGACGCGCACCATCTGTTGCAATACCGGAATGATAATCACCAGCCCCGGCCCCTTGACGCTCCAAAAACGGCCCAGCTGGAATACGACGCCGCGCTCATATTCGCGCAAGATACGAATGGCTGACGCCAGCAGTGCAATCACCAAGATCAACAGGGTGCCGAATCCGAATTCGAAAAGCATGCTGATGCTCCTTGTTTGGCAAATCGGCTGGCAATGTTTGCGCTGCCTGCAAGGCGCGTGGCCGAAACATGGCGTCTGCACTGCCATGTTAAGCGTCAACCCCGTTATCGTCGCAGACGCGGCCATCGCTTGCGCCACCGGTGCTGCCGACAGCAGCAAGAAAGTGTGTCGAAAGTAAAACGACGCGACTTGCAAAACGAAGCAAATGCCAATCGCAGCAACCACTGTATTATTACCGCACGCTAACAGCGTGCCAGGCTTAATTGAGATCGAACCGGTCTTACTTCCAGCAACCTGCATTCGGTGCAAGCCACAGACGATCTACGCAGCATTACCCAAGTTCATTCTCAGCTACATTGGTTTCGTGATTTTGCGTCAGATCAGAACCGTACCGGTTTGGGTATAGATATGCCGGGCCGGTAGTTGCAGTGAGGTAAAGAAAGAATGCTATGCAAAATGCGGCGGATCGGCCGCGCCGCCGGATTTTGCCGCAGGCTCGCTGCGCTCCGTATTGCGCAATCAGGTGAGCATGAATGCCAGTGCGGCAGCCGGATAGCACAATCACCACGAAATCCGCATCAGCAAGCCGGCGCGCTGCTGGTTGTCATCGGAAAACCGGTCGTGGCGTTGCGGCATGGCTTCGCGAAGCGGCGCGAGGTTGCTGCAGCGCAGAGTTACAACGAGAAAGGTTAGTCTTGACCATGTAAAACCTGCAAGGCAGGGAGTTTTTACTGGAAGTGGCAAGCCGATGCAAACCCTAGCCCAGGCGCACGCGCAGGCTGGGAAGGAATTGCTTGAATGCTGGAAAGTGGCACACATCCTGCGTTCATTCGCGCTAACGGCAAAGGAGAATAGATGGCGACGGGTAAGCCGATCGTAGTGATCACCGGCTCGGCTGGCAGGCTTGGTCAAGCCATTGCCGCAACGCTGGCCGATGCCTACACGGTGGTCGGATTCGAGCGTGAGTGCGCTGACAACCCGGACTGCATCACGGCGGATATTACATCTGATGCGGCGCTGCAAAAGGCGTGCGTCGCATTGCGCGCGCGCCATGGCGAACGCATCGCGTCGGTGATCCACCTGGCTGCTTTCTATGATTTTTCCGGAGAAGAAAATCCGCTATACCAGCAAGTTAACGTGGAAGGCACGCAACGCTTGCTGCGGGCGCTACAGTCGTTTTCAGTCGAGCAATTCATCTATGCCAGCACCTTGCTGGTGCATGCGCCCTGCGCCCCCGGCCAGCGCCTCAATGAAGACTGGCCGCTGGAGCCGAAATGGCCTTACCCGCAATCGAAGCTTGCTGCGGAACAGATGGTGCAACTGGAGCGCGGCGCGATACCGTCGTTGATATTGCGCCTGGCCGGCGTGTATACCGACGATTGTGACGTACCCACGCTAGCCTATCAAACTCAACGCATCTATGAACGGCAGATGCTGAGTCACGTGTTTCCCGGCGATCCATCGCACGGCCAGCCATTTTTGCATGTGGACGACATGGCGCAGGCATTTCATTGCGCGGTGGATCGCCGCAGCACGCTGCCGCCGGAAGCGGTGGTGCTGGTCGGTGAACCGGTCACCGAAAGCTACGAGGCGCTGCAAAACCTGATCGGCCGCCTGCTGCATGGCGAGCCATGGGATACGCGGCCGATCCCGAAACCGGTGGCTGCCACCGGCGCCTGGCTACAAGACAAGATGGAAGCGGTGATTCCGGATGCAATCGACCAGGGCGTCGAGCCGTTCATCAAGCCGTTCATGGTGGCGCTGGCGGACGACCATTACCAGCTCGACATATCACGCGCCCAGGCCTTGCTGGGCTGGCGCCCGCAGCATACGCTGCGGCGCAGCCTGCCGGCCATGATCGGCAAACTGAAGCAAGATCCGGCCGCCTGGTACCGGCACAACAAGATTGCCGTGCCGCCGTGGATGGAGCAAACGCCGGACCAGAGTGCGCCCGGTCCCGGCGCAATTGCCGCCTACCAGGCGCTGGACCGGGCCGAGCACCAGCGCACATTATGGTGCCACTTCGCCAATGTCGGGCTCGGCCTGTGGCTGATGACCAGCCCGTTCGTGTTCGGGCTGACGCAAGACTGGATGACGGCTGGCGCGCTGGTGACGCCGAACCAACGTGGGCTGGCGTTTTCGGCGACCTGGATGAGCATCAACGACGTCATCGTCGGCACGCTGATCGTGGTATGCAGCCTGCTGTCGCTGTCGCGCGACGCCGGCTGGGCGCGCTGGAGCGCCGCGGCGCTCGGGCTGTGGCTATTGTTTGCGCCGCTATTGTTCTGGACCCCGAGTGCGGCCGCCTACGCCAACGATACGCTGGTGGGAGCGCTGGTGATTGCGTTTGCCGTGGCGATTCCGACGGCGCCCGGCATCAGTCCGGCCGCGCGCGTGGCCGGCCCGGACACGCCGCCCGGCTGGGATTTCTCGCCGTCCGGATGGAGCAACCGCTTGCCGATCATCTTCCTGGCATTCATCGGCCTGTTCATTTCGCGCTATCTGGCCGCGTACCAGCTCGGCCACATCGATGCGGTGGCCGATCCATTCTTCGGCGATGGCACCGCGCGCATCATTACCTCGTCGGTGTCGGAAGCCTGGCCGGTGGCCGACGCCGGGCTCGGCGCCACCGTCTATGTGCTGGAAATCCTGACCGGCATCATCGGCGACAAACGCCGCTGGCGCACCATGCCATGGCTGGTGCTGCTGTTTGGCATCCTGATCGTGCCGCTCGGCGCCGTCAGCGTATTTTTCATCATCATTCAGCCGATCGTCATCGGCACCTGGTGCACGCTGTGCCTGATCGGAGCGGCTGCCATGCTGCTGCAGATCCCGTATTCGCTGGACGAGATCCTGGCTACGCTGCAATTCCTGAAAAACCGCCGTCGTCAGGGCCGGCCCTTGTGGCACCTGTTGCTTCATGGCGATACGATTGCCGGCGGCAGCGCCGACGATTCGGACAATTTCGAAGCGCCGCCAGCTGCGGTGCTGCGCGAAATTCTGGTCAACGGCGTCAACGTGCCGTGGACGCTGGCGCTCTCGGTTGCGATCGGCATTGCCTTGATGTTGACCCGCCTGCTGTTCGATAGCGCCGGCGCAGCGGCCAATAACGACCATCTGCTCGGCTCGCTCATCGTCACCGTGTGCGTCACGGCCTGGAGCGAAGTCGGGCGCCCGCTGCGCTTCGTCAATATCGGTTTTGGCGCCTGGCTGGCAGCGGCGCCATGGATCATTGAAAGCTATTCCGGGGCAGCGGCGGCGGCGTCGGTATTTTTCGGCATTGCGCTGATCTGGCTGGCACTGCCGCGCGGTTCGATCGTCAGCCATTACGGCGCCTGGGACCGGATTGCGCGCTTCAGCCTGCACCTGCCACGCCAGCGCAGGCCGGCACATGGCTAGCGCCGATCGCCTCAGGCGCACAGCATCGTTTGCCTAGCGCGCCATGGCCCGACCCGAGCTCAGGTATCCGCCTATCGGCGACTATGCATTGATCAGCGATTGCCATTGCAACGCGCTGGTGTCCCGTTACGGTTCGGTCGACTGGAGCTGCATGCCGCGGATTGACGCCGACAGCTGCTTCGGCCGACTGCTGGACTGGGACAAGGGTGGTTATTGCGCGATTGCGCCGACCGCCGATGAGACGACATCGACCTGGCGCTATATGCCCGGCACCATGATCCTGGAAACACTTTTCCAAACCCGGCAAGGTCAAGTCAGGCTGACCGACTTTTTTGCCATCAACGCCATGCCCGGCCATCCGCACTACGACCATGTGCGCCTGCTCGATGGCATTGCCGGCGCAGTCGAGCTGCAGATGGCACTTTGCCCGCGCTTTGACTATGGCGAAATCACGCCGCGCCTGCAGCGCCACCCAAGCGGTGTCTACACTGCAATCGGCAGCAACCAGGGCTTGATCATTCATGCCGACATGCGGTGCGAGCTGCGCGAACATCGCGACCTGCACGCGCGCTTTTCGATTGCCGCAGGTCAGCGGCTGCGTCTGGCGATCCAGTTCGAATCTCCCGAACTGATCGAGCATACCATCCATGCCGGTGCCACCCGCGCCGACCATCTCGACAGCTATCTCGACAGCACCCGCATCTGGTGGCAAGACTGGAGCGCGCGCATGGACACTCCGTTCCAGTGCGATCCGCAGACGCTGCGCTCGACCGTGACGCTCAAAGCGCTGACCTATGAACGCACCGGCGCAATTGTGGCCGCGTCGACCACCTCGCTGCCGGAATGGATCGGCGGCGAACGCAACTGGGATTACCGCTTCAGCTGGGTGCGTGATTCGCTGTTTACCATCCGCGCGCTGCATGAGCTCGGCTATATCGCCGAAGCCGACCGCTTTCACCAGTTCATCCAGCGCAGCGCCGCCGGCAGCGCCGACCAGCTGCAGATCATGTATGGGATTGACGGCAAGCGCCGCCTGACCGAGATTGAACTGGGTTGGCTGGAAGGGTACCGGCAATCCAGCCCGGTGCGCATCGGCAATGACGCAGCCAAGCAGATCCAGCTCGATATTTACGGCGAATTGCTGGAAATGGCATGGGAATGGCACAGCAGCGGCCACCCGATCGAGCCCGACTACTGGAGTTTTCTGGTTGACGTGGTCGATGCCGTATGCCGCCGTTGGCAGGAACCGGACCACGGTATCTGGGAAGTGCGCGGCGCGGCGCGGCATTACGTGCATTCCAAGGTGATGTGCTGGGCCGCGATGAACCGCGGCGTGCAGCTGGCGCAAGCCAACCGCTTCCAGGCGCCGCTTGCGCGCTGGACCGCGGTCCGTGACGCGCTGCGCGCGGCCATCGAAAGCCAGGGCTATGATGCGCAGCAAGGCGTGTTCGTGCAGGCATTCGGCGACGGCGCGCAAGATGCGGCATTGCTGATGCTGCCGCGGGTCGACTTTGTCGGCTACGATGACGAACGCATGGTGCGCACGGTGCAAGCGATTTGCCGCGAACTCGACCACGACGGCTTGCTGTTGCGCTACAAGACAGAGGATGGCTTGCGCGGACCGGAAGGGGCATTTCTTCCTTGTACCTTCTGGCTGGTCGCTTGCCTGGCGCAGCAGGGCAAACACGCGCAGGCATGGCGCTATTACCGGCGGGCACTGGCTTGCGGCAACGACCTCGGCCTGTTTTCAGAAGAATTCGATACCGCCAGCCAGCAGATGCTCGGGAATTTCCCCCAGGGATTGACGCACGTGTCGCAGATCATGGCATGGCTGGCGCTCAATGCAGCCGCCAAGCAGGGAAATAAAAATTGCGTGAAATAAATGTTTTGGCTGGCTGCCCTTAACACAGGGTAAGTCTTGTCTGGTAATGCTTGCAGTAGAATATTGGCAACCAATTTCAAGTCTCTTGGTCTTAATCCAATCGGAGTTTTGATTTCCGGTTAATTTCTTTCCTGTAGAAAATTCTGCATGCCTTAGTCTTTAAGAGATTGTCTTCTGTCATATTGCAGAATGCCGACTGTATGTAAAATAATCGGCGCTTGATGCCTGCCATAATTGCGCAATAAAGAAATTATTAAGTCTATTCTCATTCCTACTTCCATTTCCGGATATCGTTTTGCCCCAATTAAAAAATGCTTTAAAGAAAGTTCGTTTTCTACGCGGACATTTAAGATGGGTCATGTTTTGGCCCATCGCCGCGCTGGTAATGGTCGGAATTGGCTGGACTGTTTTGCTGCACGATTTGCAAAAAAATCGGCAACAAATCGAGCAAACCGCCTTAAGGGAAACAGATCATCTGGCAAAGAACTATGCTGATCACCTGGCGCGCGCATTTGAAACGGTAGACCAAACTATTTTGCATGTCCGATATGAGTGGGAACTTTCGCAAAGGCAATTACATCTTGAAACCATTAACCGGAAAAAGTTATTCCATGCCGGTTCCATTTTCCAGGTAGCGATCATCAATCGCGATGGGTATCTGCGCACCAGCACCGTAGCCAAGCCGGTCAATCATTTTTTCGGCGCTGATCAATTTTTCCTGGCGCAAAAATACGCGATCATTGATTTTCTTTATCTTGGCAAGCCTGTGCTTGGCCGCCTGTCCACTAAAAACGTGTTGCATTTCTCGCGTGGCTTGTCCGCACCGGACGGGTCGTTTGATGGCGTGGTACTGGTCAATGCCTATTCTGATTACTTTACCGACACCTATAATGAAAGCAGCTTGGGGAAAAACGGTTTGCTGGCACTGGTGGGCGATGACGGCGCTGTGCGGGCCACACGAGTTGGCAACGACATTGGCCAGATTGGCGCATTTGCCTTTGCAAAAACACCTTATTTCTCGACGCTGAGCGGCAGCCGGTTAATGAATGATCCCACTTGGTTTGCCGATCAGCGTCCCCGTTACATCGGCTGGCAGCAGATAGAAGGCTATCCATTGGTGGCGGTCGCCGGACTTGATCAGGCCGACGTGCTGGCGCCTTATTGGGCCACCCGCAGCGCGTCGATCCGTAACGCCAGCCTGGCGACGCTTATTTTATTCGGATTTACACTGATTGCCATGTTCCTGTCGGCCCGGCTGGCATGGAGAAAACACCAGCTTGAGCGAACCCAGGCAACTTACCGCATGGCGACCGAGGAAGGCAACGAAGGCTTTTACATTGTCAAACCGATTTTCGGCAGGAATGGAAAAGTGCTGGACTTTGAAACGCTTGACTGCAATTCCTATGGCGCCAGATTATTCCAGCAACGGCGCGACGCAGTTCTGGGCAAGCGTTTTTCCGCGCTGTTTCCAGAACCGGAACGCATGCATTTGATGGAACGCCTGGATCAGGCAATCGAGTCGGGGTTTTATGAAGGCGAAATGGAGTCGCCCAGCGACTTGTCCGGCGCGGTCAAATGGTTACATCTGAAAATGGTGCGCTCCGACGAAGAAATTGCGATTACCATGCGCGACATCAGTGACAGCAAGGCGCATGTCACGGAACTGGAGCGCCGCGGCAATGAAGATGCCTTGACCGGGCTGCCGAACCGCCACTGGATACAGACTTTTCTACCGCAGGCAATTGAACGGGCCAAGGTCGACCGTTCTATGCTCGGCTTGCTGTTCGTCGACCTGGATGGCTTCAAGAGTATCAACGATACGATGGGCCACCCGATTGGCGATGAGCTGCTGCGCTACGCAGCCGAGCGTCTGAAGGTGGCTGTGCGCCCGCATGACTATGTGGTCAGACTGGGTGGCGATGAGTTTGTGGTGATTGTCGAACGGCTGACGGAGAAAAAAGACGTTGCCCATGTTGCGGAACGGATAGTTGCAGCTTTCAAGGAAAAATTCCGCTTGTCACAGGGAACGCATATCATCGGCACCTCGATCGGCATCAGCGTGTTTCCCAGCGATGGCATGGATGCCGCAACGCTGCTGCAAAATGCCGATATCGCGATGTATTCAGTCAAGACCGCTGGCAAGGGAAATTATCGCTTTTTCGAACACAAGTTCTATGAGGCATTGCGTAGCCGCCTCGACTTTGAGCAAGAGCTGCGGCATGCAATCGAGCAGGATGAATTCGTCATGCATTATCAGCCGCGCGTCGACATCAAGACTGGCGCTGTGTCGAGCATGGAGGCGCTGGTGCGCTGGAAGCACCCGCTCAAGGGCTTGCTGGAGCCGCTCGAATTCATTGGGCTGGCTGAAGAGACGGGATTGATTCTGGGCATTGGCGACCTGGTGATCGACAAGGTGTGCGCCCAGTTGGCCGCCTGGTCACAGTCCGGCCGGCACGTATTGCCGGTATCGGTCAATGTATCGCCGCGCCAGTTCAATCATGGCAACTTCACCAAAACCATTGCGACCTGCCTGCAGCGTTACCGGCTGCGCGCCGACCTGCTCGAAATCGAGATCACCGAATCGTGCATGATGGGCAACGGCGGCGAAGTCTCCGCAGCGCTGGCGACCTTGCAGCAAATGGGCATCAAATTCCTGATTGATGATTTCGGCACCGGCTATTCATCTCTTTCGCAGTTGCAGCGGCTCGATTTCGATGTATTGAAAGTTGACCGCGCGTTCACATCCGAAGTCGAAAAAACCGAGGAAGGGAAAGTGTTCTTTACCGCGATTATCACCATGGCGCATGCGCTTGGCATGCGCGTCGTCGCAGAAGGCGTGGAAAATGAAAAGCAGATCAGGGTTCTGAAGCTGTTGCGCTGCGACGAAGTTCAAGGATTCTATGTTTCCCGGCCGCAGCCGGCAGCCACGCTGCAGACCGATCTTTCAAACCGTCCAATGCTGGCGCTGGTGTAGCGTGCAGCCCGCGTCGCCTGACGAAACACGGGCGGTCTCGGCCCGAATAATATTTTAAAAAAGATCCACGGCCTGACCTGCCGGTTCCAGCGGAATCAAGATCGACAGCGTGGTTCCTTGGCCCGGAATGCTGTGGATCGCACATTTGCCATCAAGAGCATTGATCCTTTCTTCGACCCCAACCAATCCGAATGAATTCGCTTTCCTGCGCGTGTTCGGAAAAATGCCGATGCCATTATCGGTAATGTTCATCACCAGCTGCTCGTCTTCCAGGTACAGCTCGATCACGACGCGGCTGGCATTTGCATGACGCACGACATTGGTCAGTGACTCTTGCAAGATACGAAACAGCGTGGTGGCACGGGCATCGTCGACCGTCAGTTCCTTGTCGCTGATGACCAGTTCGCAATTGATCCCGGTGCGCCGCTGAAATTCGGCGACTTGCCATTCGATGGCGGCAGCCAAGCCGAGATCGAGCACCGCGGGACGCAAATTGTTGATGATGGTCCGGATGGTTTTGACGGTGGCGTCAATATGTCCGAGCACCGACCGCACCTTTTGATTGAGGCGCGGATGACTGCTGCCGGTGCGCACATCGAGCATGGCCACATCGATGCGCAAGGCCAGCAAGGTTTGTCCGAGTTCGTCATGGATTTCCCGGGCAATGCGCTTGCGTTCGTCTTCCTTGACGCGGTCCTGGTAAGCGGTCAGTTCACGCAGCAGACCTTGCGAGCGCTGCAGAGCTTCGACTGCCTGCTTGCGTTCGGTAATATCCATGATAGTGCCGCGCAGTAGCATTTCCCGGTTATTGTAGCCGGGGCGCGCAATCGATTGCACCCAGCGCACGGCGCCATCACGTTGCAAAATGCGGTGTTCGCTCTGGAATTCCTGGCCGGTGCTAACCGACTGCCCCAAGCCATCGCGGACCATGTTCAAGTCATCGTCGTGGATGCGCCGCAAGAAATCCTCATAGGTGGTGTCGGAGGTGTGATCCATGCCGAAGATCTGGTAAGTTTCGGCCGACCAGGTCATCTTGCCTGACGCCGGCTCCAGGAACCAGCTGCCCAGGCGGGCCATGTGCTGCGCTTCGGCCAGGCTGGTTTCGCTGACGCGCAGATCTTTGGTCATGGCATTGGCCATGACCAAAGCACGGCTGCGCGCCGACATCAGCGAATAATAGAT
>JAKFFK010000061.1:0-14873 GCA_036675285.1 Paucimonas sp.
TTCCTTTTCAGTCAGGATCCAGACCCGATCGATGTCGCCCTGAGAGTCTTCGGTGTAATTGATCACCAGGTCGCTGGCGATGATCGAAGACGACATTTGAATCAGGTTTTGTTGATTGAAAATGCGTCCACCTGCTGATAGCCGGCGCGTCTTGCCATTGATGACGATTTCCGGGTGCGGGCCCATCGCCATCGTGCCGCGCTTGGCAATTGGTGGGAAAGGGCGGTCAAAAGCCAGCACTGAACTGGCCGTCATGGCCAACAGCAAGCCGGCCAGAAAACGTTGTATCGACATGTCGGACTCCATTGCGATGCGAAAGGACGGACAGAAAAATGCTCGGCTGAAAAACTGCCATTGCATTAAAAACTTCAGAAAAATCAAGCGCTTGGCGTCATCGACAAATGCCGCTGAATGGGGCGAAGTGTACCATTAATGGCTACTTATATAAACTCTCGCCAGGCGGCATTGTTTGGCGATTTTGACGCGCAGCATCCGCACCGGTTCGCAGCCGCAGCCTGTGTGTGGACGGCGCGCGCAAAAAAGCTTCAATGATTCACTTTTTCCGCTAAGTAATCAAAGCGTGACTGCAATGCTTGTCTGCATGCACGACAGGAAATCCGCTCGACACAATCAAGTAGCCTTCCGTGCCGCCGCTGCCGATCAATGAATAGTATCCGCAAGACACGCTCCCGCGTCCCTTTCATTGCATTTACATGCATCGCATGCAAAATCCATACGAAATATGGTACCGGAGTCACGTCATGGTTACGGAGGTCTGATATAAATCGCGCTGGTTAAAATTGACTACAATATTATCTTTATTGCCATATTCGCGGCGCGTCCTTCCTGATGCAAATTAGGCACACATAATGCGTTACCGTCGCGCGGCATGACTGCAATAACAATGCACGGCTGGACGCTGCTGTGAGCTGGGGCAGGAGCAGGCAACTAAACGCCCGGCTCGATTTGAGAACATGGCGATTGATCTTATGTGGCTTGGAGTGCTATGAAAATTGCAGGGAGCTGGCGCATGTCGGGTCACTGGGGTGGAATCTGGCTTGGCCTTGGCTATTTGCTTGTCGCCGGCTTGTGGATACTGTATTCGGATCATCTGGTGCGGTCTCTGGCGTCTGACGCCGCGCAGTTCGAACAATTGCGTATTTACAAGGATTGGCTGCCAGTGGCCGGTACGGCCATGTTGTTGTATGTGCTGTTCAAGCGGCGCGTGCAGCCGCCGCTTGGCGAGCATGCCGCTGTAGCAGATGGCGATCGTCGCGTGCGCATTCTGGTGATTGCGTTTTCGCTGTTATTCGTTGGCGCCGTGCTGGTGAATCTGGTATTTGCATTGATGCAGGCACGCGAGCGCATCCTGGCAGAACATGCGGATGCAGCGCAAAAGCTTGCCCAGGTCCTTGAAGAACAGACTGCCGGCAGCATTCGTGCAATTGAAATAGCATTGCACGCAACTACCCGGAGCATGCAACTGATGCCGGGACAGGGACCATCCTATCGGCGCATCGTTCATGAACTGTTGCAAGACGACATCCGCAATTTGCCTTTCGTGCGAGCAATTTGGGTGCTCGATGCGAATGGCAACATGATTCATGACAGTGAAAGCCTGTCAGGTAGCTACAACCTGGCGGAGCGCGAATATTTTCGTGTGCATCGCGACAATCCATCGTACGGCTTGTATATCGATCGGCCGATTCTCAGTAAGCTGGGTGTCTGGTTCATTGGCGTCAGCCGCCGCATTGCCAACCCGGATGGCAGTTTTGGCGGTGTGATCGTGGCAGCGCTGGAGCCGGACTATTTGCTGCAGTTTTACCAATCCATTAAGGTTGGCAAGGAGGGCGTGGTTGCCTTGATGGAATTGGATGGCACCTTGATGTTGCGGGTGCCGACGATGGAACGTGTGCGCGGCAAGAAACTCAAGCCATTGCCGGGTTTCGTAGAAAGATTACCTTACGCTAATGCCGGCAGCTATCGCACGACCAGCAGCGTCGATGGCGTCGAGCGCATTTATTTTTATCGCCGCGTTGCCGGCCGGCCTCTGGTGATTTTGATCGGACTGGGTGCAACGGAATCCCTGTCTGCCTGGCGCAGTATTGCGTACTCCTATATTGCGGTGTCTCTGGCGTTTTTGCTGGTGATCGGCTGGCTGAGCTACCTTGCGCTATACGAATTGCGCCGGCGTACCGTCTTGAATCAGGCGCTGCGCGAAGGCGAGGCTGCGCTAGCTACTGCCCAGCGACTGTCCCGCGTTGGCAGCTGGCAGCTCGATTTGGCCAGCAAGACCGGCAGCTGGTCCCGCGAGATGTACCACTTGTTCGGGTTGGCGCCGGCAGCCTCACCGCCACCGCTGACAGAGTTCCTTACGCTGCTGCATCCGGACGATCGTGCGCAGATCGAAACCGCGGTACGGGATGGTGATATCTGGTCAGGCGAGTTGCGCAGCAATCCGGCGCATGGCCCAGTGCGCTTCTACAGTGCTCATTGTTCGGCGGCATTGCGTGACGCCGCAGGCCGCGCGACAGTGCTGGCTGGCACGCTGCAAGACATCACCGAGCGCCGGCAGTCTGTTGAAAAACAGCGTCTGGCGGCGCGTGTCTTTGAGCATACCCGCGATGGCATCATTATCACTGATGCCGGCAATAATATCGTTGCCGTCAATGCCGCCTTTGAACGGATTACCGGCTATGGTGAAGCTGAAGTGCTCGGGCGCAATCCGCGCATGCTGCAAGCACTGGATCGGCACGACGCAGCGTTCTACCATGCGCTGTGGCAGGATCTGCTGGCGCACGGCCAGTGGCGTGGCGAAATCTGGAACCGGCGCAAGAATGGCGAAGTCTATCCGCAATGGCTGGTGATCAGTAGCATCCGGAATGACCAGCAAGAGTGCACCGGTTACGTCGGCGTGTTTACCGATCTCAGCGAAATCAAGGAAGCGAATGAGCAGCTGGCTTTCCTGATCAACCACGATCCATTGACCCGCCTGCCCAACCGCTCGCTATTGAACGACCGCCTGCAACAGGCGATCGATGCTGCCCGATCCGAGGAGCGTCAGGTGGCGCTGCTGCTATTGAATATTGACCGCTTACAGCGGGTCAACGACAGCATCGGACATGACGCCGGCGATGCCTTGCTGTGCGAAATGGCGCAGCGCTTGCACGCTAACTTGCGCCCAGGCGACACGCTGGCGCGGCTTGGCAGCGATGAGTTCGTTGTGGTGTTGACGCAATTCGAAGACACCGATGACATCATTGCCGCCGCCCGCCAGCTGCTCACCGCAGTGACGGCGCCGTGCGTGCTTTACGGCCATGAGCTGAGCGTGACCGCCAGCATCGGGATTACGATTTATCCCGGTGACGCCAGCAATCCGGGCGACTTGCTGAAGGGCGCCGATACGGCCTTATCCCATGTCAAAAGCGCAGGCCGCAACGGCTTTCGTTTCTTTACTGCCGAAATGAATGCGCGCGCACTGCACTGGATGTCGCTGGATCAGCGATTGCGCGGTGCGCTGGCGCGCAACGAATTGTCGCTGCATTACCAGCCGCAGGTATGTCTGGACGATGGCCGGATTTGTGGCGTCGAAGCATTAATTCGCTGGAACAATGCCGAGCTCGGCATGATTTCTCCAGCTGATTTCATCCCGCTGGCAGAAGATACCGGCTTGATTGTCGCGATCGGTGAATGGGTGATCCGCCATGCCTGCAGTCAGAACCAGGCATGGCAAGACGCCGGGCTGCCACCGGTGCCGATAGCAGTCAACGTTTCGGCGCATCAAATCACTACTGGTACGCTGCCGGAGGTGATCCGCAGCGTATTGCAGCAGACTGGACTGGCGGCGCAATATTTGGAAGTGGAATTGACTGAAAGCGTGCTGATCCGGGAAACCGAAGTCGCGCTGCAGCAAATTGCCGAATTGCGCCGGATGGGATTGGCGGTATCGCTGGATGACTTCGGCACCGGCTATTCTTCGCTTGGTTACCTGAGCCGGTTCACGCTGGATAAATTGAAGATCGATCAATGCTTCGTGCGAGACATTACCCATGATCCGAAAAGCGCCGCGATCGCGCATGCTACCATCGCACTGGCGCATGGCCTGGGTATCACGGTGATTGCCGAAGGGGTCGAAACCGAAGAGCAATTGGCTTACCTGCGCAATGCCGGTTGCGACGAGATCCAGGGCTTTGTAGTCAGCCAGCCGGTGCCGGCCGTCGAGCTGGCGGCGCTGTTAAAACAAGGCAAGGTGCTGCCGTCGAATGGAAAAATTGATACGGAAACTGGCCGGTCGCAGATATGGCAATAAAGCAGTTGTGCCATAGCAGGAATAATCGCACCGGCCAAGGCGTAGCGCTTGCAGGAATTTATTAGGCGTAACAGCATACGTAAAAAGCATGCCGGCAACTTTAAAAGCGCATGGACATGAAATTTCCTCTCCCTTACAGAACAACCCGGGGCGAGATAAAGCTCAATTACATTGATGGTGATTCAATCGGTGCATGCGCCAGTTGCGTCTGGAAGTTGCTGTAGGTCGAGCGCGCCGACAAAAAACGGGTTACGTACATTGCGTAACCCGTTGCCTATCCCTGCAAGACAGAAGGATTCAGCGAAATGTTACTTCCATAACGTGCATTTGGATTCTGCCTTAGTCGTGAATGCTTGCTCGCCTGGCACCTTGGCAACTACTTTGTAATAATCCCAAGGGTATTTCGATTCAGAGGGTTTTTTCACTTGCATCAGATACATTTCGTGAACCATGCGTCCATCCGGGCGTATGTAGCCATCCTTGGCAAACATGTCATTGATCTTGGTCCCTTTCATTTGTGCCATCACTTTATCCGCGTCATCCGTGCCGGTTGCTTTCACCGCGTTCAGGTAAGTCATGGTTGCGGAGTAGTCGGCAGCTTGCGTCGACGAAGGTTGTTTTTTTGTCTTTTCAAAATAGCGTTTGGCCCATGCGCGGCTATCGGCATTCATATCCCAGTACCAGGGATCTGCGATATACATATCCTGTGTCAGGCCCAGTCCAAGCGCATGCACGTCCGTGATGAACATGAGCAGGCCGGCCAGTTTCATGGTTTTGGTAATACCGAATTCATTGGCCGCTTTAATGGCATTGACCGTGTCGCCACCGGAATTGGCCAGACCCAGTATCTTGGCTTTCGAGTTTTGTGCCTGCAGCAGGAATGATGCGAAATCGGCCGCTCCCAACGGATGCTTGACGCTGCCCAACGCCTTGCCACCACTGGCTTTTACGACATCAGCGGTATCTTTTTCCAGAGAATGGCCAAATGCATAGTCTGCAGTCAGGAAGTACCATGCATCTTCGCCTTGCTTGACGATGGCGGAACCGGCTACTTTCGCAAGCGCGACCGTATCGTAGGAATAATGTATGGAATAGGGCGTGCAATCTTCGTTAGTGAAACGGGAAGCGCCAGCCGACACGATAATAATCGGTTTCTTTTTTTCGGCCGCCACCTTGGTCATGGCGAGCGCGGCGCCGGAATTGGTGCCGCCGATGAGCAAGTCGACGCCGTGTTGATCTATCCATTCGCGTGACTTGCTTGCTGCAATATCGGCCTTGTTTTGGTGGTCGGCGTAGATGAATTCAATCTTTTTTCCATTCACTGTGCCGCCAAAGTCGGCAATCGCCATCTTGATTGCCTCCAAGCCGCCTTGCCCGTCCATATCCGAATACAGGCCGGAAATATCGGTGATGAAACCGATCTTGACCACATCGCCTGATATTTGTGCTGACGCTGAAGCAGTCATACCCAAGGTCATGAGGGTTGAAATTATCAGCGCTGTTTTTTTCATATCTGTTCGCATTGTCTTCTCCATTGATGGCTTCGTTTGCTGCAGTCGCTACTTCAGGGCACCCTAGTAGACCGTCCAGCTAATTTTAATGGGTATAAATTGCGTCTTTTTCCGTCTGGCTGCGTTGCTCGTCATTGCATAGCTCGCTATGCGCTTCCTCGCGCCTTGTCAGACAAAAAAATCCATCAATTTCTATCCCATCAAATCAACTGGACGATCTACTAGGATGTATACAAGCTTGCATCCTGGCTGGAACGCGGCGAATTCAGTGCCTGACTTCGCCGCAAAAACTTTTGCCGCGCTAGCGGTTGACGTCCACGACCACCCGTCCACGCACCGCGCCGGACAGGATTTGCTGCGCCACCGGCAGCGCTTCGGTCAGCGTGACAGTTTGCGATATCGCTGCGATCGCGTCGCGATTCAACTCTTTCGCCAGTCGCGCCCAAGCCTGGCAGCGCACGTCGTACGGCGCCATGACGCTGTCAATGCCGATCAGGCGCACCGCGCGCAAGATGAAGGGCGCCACCGTCACCGGGAAATCCATGCCCTGCGCCAAGCCGCAGGCAGTGACGACGCCGCCATAGCGGGTGCTGGCGCAGGCATTCGCCAGCGTGTGCGAGCCGACCGTGTCGACCACGCCGGCCCAGCGCTCTTTTTGCAAGGGTTTGCCGGCGGACGACAAGGATGTGCGCTCAATGATGTCGGCGGCGCCAAGGCTTTGCAGGAAAGCCGCTTCCTCTTTTTTGCCGGTGGAAGCAACCACCCGGTAACCGAGTGACGCCAGCAGCGACACGGCAAACGATCCGACGCCGCCGGTGGCGCCGGTCACCAGGATTTCGCCGTGCTCGGGCGTCACGCCCTGGCCTTGCAGGCCCATCACGCACAGCATGGCGGTATAGCCGGCAGTGCCGATCGCCATCGCATCATGGGATGACAAGCCGGCGGGCAGTGGCACCAGCCAGTCGCCAGACACCCGGGCGCGTTGCGCCAGTCCGCCCCAGTGCGATTCGCCGACGCCCCAGCCATTCAGGATGACCTTGTCGCCCGCCTTCCAGGCAGCGTGTTCGCTGGCCGTCACGGTGCCGCAGAAATCGATGCCAGGCACCATGGGAAATTTCCGCACCACCGGCGAGCGACCGGTAATGGCCAGCCCATCTTTGTAATTGATCGTCGAGTAATCGATGGCGACGGTTACCGCACCGCTTTCGAATTGCGGCAGAGCGCTGTCATCCAGTTCCTGGATATCGGCAACCGTGGTGTTGTCAGGCGTTTTATTCAGATAAATGGCGCGAAACATGGTAGTTCCTTTCTTGTGAAATTGACCGGTCAACTATTAAATGAAAAATGAAAAATTTCCCCTTGCGTTTTTATCTGCACGCTATTTTTTTCGTGCAGGCTGTAGCATTTGCTCGAAAAACAGGCGGCTGACATTGTCCAGCGGCGCGGTCGAGCGTTCCAGCTTGGCGCAGAGAACCGCGCCTTCCCAGGCACTCCAGAAAAACTTGGCAAGTTCCGCGGAATCGACGTCCGTCATGATTTCCTGGCGGGCTTTCGCTTCGTCGAGGCACACCCGGAAGCGTTCACGCCAATCACTGATCACTTCCAGCAGGACGATGCGAAACGCTTCCTCGATGCTTGCCATTTCCTGGCCGAGATTTCCAATCAGGCATCCGCGTTTGAATTCGAAGCGCTGTACGCCTGCCGACGCTTCTTGGGTAAAGGCCTTGAGGCGTTCGAGCGGCGGCAGGCTGTCATCTTCCAGCGTGCGCTCGAGTTTCTTGGAAAAATAATTGGCATAGTTACGGATGACTTCAATCGCATACTCATCCTTGCTGGCGAAATAGTAATAGAACGAGCCCTTGGGCACTTCGGCCGCTTGCACAATCTCGTCAAGGCCGGTACTGCTGAATCCTTTTTGCGTAAAGATGGCGGTGCCGATATCGATCAGCAGCGCGCGTTTGTCGGCACGGCGGCGTGCCGGCGGGGCTTTGGCCGGGGTTTTATTCGTCATAGCTGTCATTCTGTCGTGTCATCATGTGGGTATACCGGGGCAAGTTAGCGGCGCACGCTGTCTTGTAACGCAATTGTAGCGGCAGCCGGTCGCAGCAGCAGCCGGCGCATTGCCAGCAGACCCAGGATCGGCCCGGGCAGCAATAACCAGGCGACCTTGCTGCCGATCGCCGGATAGGTCGACGTCGCAATCAATATCGAAAAGGTAGTCAGTAAAAAACCAACACTGTTTTGGATCGCCAACGCGCTGCCGATCAGTTCGGGCGGACAGGCTTTCACCGACATCGCGGAAAACTGCGGCGAGTCGGCAACCACGGCGATACCCCACAGCAGCAACAGGAAAAGCTTCCAGTCCAACGGCAGCGTCTGGGCAAAGGGATACACCAGGCACACCAGGCCGGACGTGGCCAGCGCCCACCAGGCAACTCTGGCGCTGCCGATGTGCTGGCTGATGATGCCGCCGCCGATACAGCCAATCGCGCCAATGCCGATAATGGCGAACGCCCACCCCGATGCGTACGAAGACGGCGCACCGGATGCCGGCATCGCTGCTGCCAACAGCAGGGGCACCAGCGTCCAAAAAGCATACAGTTCCCACATGTGGCCGAAATAGCCGAAGGCTGACGCACGAAATTCAGGGATTCGGAAGGCGCTGATGACATTCTGTCGCGGCTGCGCCGAGCGCGCGGACCCGCTCCGCAAGTGCGGCCCGTCGCCGAGCCAGCCGACCATCAACGCGCCTAACAACGCCAATCCGGAAGAGCACAGGATCACCATTTGCCAAGAGAGGCTGGCGCCCAGCATGCGGATGCCGTGCGGCAGCGCGGTGCCAAGCGTCAGCATGCCGACCAGCAGACCGAGGCTGCGGCCGGCGCTGTCCGGACGCCAACTGACGATCAGCTTCATACCCAACGGATAGATGCCGGCCAACGCGAGGCCCACCATGAAGCGGAACCACAAGGCACTCTCCAGTCCGGTGCTGGCCAGCGCGAACAGGCCGTTGAAGAGTGCGCCCAGCACACTGCACACGGCAAAGATCCGGCTGGCCGCAAAGCGGTCAGCCAGGCCGCTGAACGCAAATAGCAGCGTGCCGGCAATGAAGCCGACCTGCACGGCATTGGTCAGCCAGCCGATGTCGGTCGACGACAAGCCCCATAGGCGGATCAGTTCGTCCGCGGCACTGTTGGCACTGAACCACAAGGACGTGCCGAACAACTGCGCCAGAACAATGATCGTGACCGGCTGTTTCATCAGGATTGCGCCTGGGCGAAACGCGCATCGCGCCAGGCGATGGCCGCGCGCATTCCCTGCGCGCGCGCCACTTCCATGAATGCCTGCTTGTCCGGCGAACCGTGCGATTCGATCGTGTGGTCTGCATCCAGCGCCATTTTCAGCGCGGTTTGCATGCCCTGGATTTCATAGGTCCGGTTCAGCGCCTTCTTGGTTTCGGCCACCAGCACCGGATCCATCAGCGCAATGCCGCGGGCGATCTTGAATGCGGCCTCGACATGGGTTCCCTGTGGCACGATGCGGCTGACCAGCCCCAGGCGCAACGCTTGCTGGGCATCGATTCTGTCATTGCCGGTAAAGATGATGTCCTTGGCATGCTTGGGTCCGGTCATCCACGGCAAGAGCATGGTCACGATGCCGGCGCCAAATTTCAGCTCCGGTTCGCCGAACACGGCATCGTCGGCAGCAATGGTGATATCGCAGGCCAATGCCAGCTCGAAGGCGCCGGCCAGGCATGCGCCATGAACGGCGGCAATGGTCGGCTTGGGACTGTTCCAAAAGCGCATCGTGGTATTGAAGTCCAGGTCGAGGATTTCACGCCATACCTTGGCGCCTTCCGGGCGTGCATCCATCTGCGCCTTCAGGTCAAAACCCGAGGAAAATGCCCGGCCGGCGCCACTGACGACGATTACCCGCACCGTGTCATCCGCTTCGGCGCTGTCGAGTGCCTGGTTGATCTCGTGCAGCGTTGACTTGGCCAAGGCATTCAGGCGCTCCGGGCGGTTGAGGACGATATGCGCAATGCCGTCTTTGCGCTCGAACAGGATGGCGGTGAATGGGGTCATGGTGCGCTTTCACATTAGGCGGGTACGACCGGCATGACGAGCCCGGATTCAATCATGGACTTGAGTTGTCCGCGGTCCGCTTTGCCGGTGCGGCCCAGCGGCAGTTCTGCTGTTATATAGTAAACATCGGGATGCTTGAATTTTTCCAGTTTGTTTTTAAGGAATTGTTCCATTGCCTTGACTTCAAACATGGCGCCGTTGCGCGGCACCACCAATACATGTATCCGTTCCCCGAGGATGGCGTCGGGGATGCCGACGGCCATGGCTGCCGCGACATCCGGATGAGAACATAGCAATTGTTCGATCTCGACCGGCGTGACCTTGTTGCCGCCGCGGCTGATCAATTCCTTCTTGCGCCCCATGATTTCCACCACCGAGCCCTGTACATTCCTGGCCAAGTCGCCGGTGTTAAACCATGCGTCCGAGAATGCGGCGGCGGTCAGCTCCGGTTCATCGAGATAGCCATTCATCAAGTACGGACTGCAGAGCTGCAGCTCGCCGACGCCATCGCCGTCCACTGCAGCGCCGTTGGCATCGACGATGCGAAACTCGACCCCGGGAGCAGGGCGGCCAATACAGCCGGGATATTGCGCGTAATCCTCCGGAAAGGAAAAGAAGTCGCAGGTGGAGGTTTCGGTTAAGCCGTAAATGTCGATCAGCTGCGTCCCGCGGAAACGTTGCCGGATGGCTGCTGCAAGCGAATGGCCGAGCGACTCGCCGCCGATCAAGACTTGGCGCAAGCAATCCTGGCGGACCACCTGATCCATCAGCGGCGCCAGCTGCGGCTGGGAAAACAGCACCCGCATCATTGTCGGCACCATGCCGACGCGTTGGATCCGGTGCGCGACGAGTGTGTGCAGAAAGAGCGCAGGATCAAATTTTTCCTGCATGATCAGTTTGCCGCCGCGCAGCAGCGTCAATAAGCTGACCCAGATGCCGAAGCTGAAGGTAATGTTCAACACCAGCAGCGTCGGATCGCCGGCCCGGAACTTGAGCAGGCTGTCGATTTGTTCGATCTTGCCGTGCAACGCGTGATGCGACACCACCACTCCTTTTGGTGCACCGGTCGAACCTGAGGTAAAAATAACGAATGCGGCATCCTGCATCAGCGCGCGTGCGGGGGGCGGCGCCAAACTGATCTCGGATAATTCCGATCCCGAGCCGAGCGCCGGTGCGCGCATATCGATCAGGTAACGGGCCCGGGTTTTAGCCAGAATTTTGGCGACGGCTGCAGCGGGCGTCGTCCGGTGCAGCGGTACAACGGCCCCACCGGCTTGCCATATGCCAAAGAAAGCTGCCAGATCCAGCGGGTCGTTCGATACATTGACATGCACCGGCTCGTTGCTCGCTAACCCAGCTGCGGTGAGCGCCGCGGCAACCGTCTGGGCCCGGCTGGCAAATGCGGCATAGGTCAGCGGACATGGGCCGCCATACAGCGCTTCTTGATTTGCGAACTGATCGCATGCCTCGCTCAGGGCGGCACCTAATTTACCTGGCACTGTCGTCTCCGGAAGAATCATCAATCACTGTCGGTGGCGACACGCACAAACGAACACCGGTCGACCCGCCATTGCCTTTGTTTTTATCTTGCTTGTAAATTAGTGTAGAACATACTAGACGACCAGTCAACTATAAAGTTTTTGTATGCGCGATGCGCTTTTACGCGTGCTGATGAGGGCGCTAATGCGCCGATGCAATTGTGGGGGCGCTATCAGAATAAAGTCAGTACACGCTTGGCGGAGCTATTTCCAATTCTGGATTTGCCAATCTTTATAGACATATCCTGTTTTCAAACTGATCCATTTCCTTCATGCAAGCCAACAGCAGCCATGACAATCGTATTGCAGTAGCTGGTGTCACCATTGGCGATCTGGCATGCCGTATTCCGCGATGTGTCTTGGGGGTAGGGAGGCAGATTGAATCAATTTACTTGCAAATTGGTCTATAGATCAACTTCTTCCAAAACTCGGAAATTTTGGTTGACAACAGCATTGTGAAATCCTATATTGTTTAAAAGTGAATTAAGATTCACTATTCGTAATTAGTAAGTCGAGTGCACTTACTGCATGCGCCAAAAATGAAAAAGCCAAGTGAATGGTGGAGACTGTTGCGCAACAAATCCGGGCTTCGGTTCGGCATGTGCCGCTCCGCTATCGATGTCCAGACAGATAGAAGAGGGTAGCCATGTCCAATACAGACCAGCAAGTTGTTGTGATTACCGGCGGTGCTAGCGGCATCGGCGCCAGTTGCGCAGAGTTGCTTGCCGGTCAGGGTTGTATGGTGGTGGTGGCCGACCTAAATTTGAAACTCGCACGTGAAGTCGCGCAAAAGATCGGCGGCAAGGCGTTCGAGATTGACGTTACCGATGAACACAACATCCGCAGCCTGGCGCAGCAAGTCGAAAAGGAAGTCGGGCCGGTGTACGGCCTGGTCAATAGCGCCGGCATCACGCAAAAGCCCTTGCCGCCGGACCAGTTCGATATCGATCAGTGGGACCGGGTCCAGAACATCGATTTTCGCGGTAGTTACCTGTCTTCACTGGCTTTTTCGCAGGGCATGCTGGCCCGCAAGCGTGGTGCGATTGTCAATATTTCATCTGTGGCCGGATCGCGTTCGATGCCGCTGCATTCCTATGCGCCGGCCAAAGCGGCGGTGATCAGTATGACGCAATGCCTGGCCGCAGAATGGGGCCCTTCCGGAATCCGGGTCAATGCGGTAGCGCCAGGTTATACGCTGACGCCAATGCTGGAACAAGCGATCCAGCGCGGCGAGCGCGAAGTCAGCGGCGCGCTGCAGAATACGCCGCTGGGTCAACTGGTGCTGCCGGCGCAGGTTGCCGAGGCCGTAGCGTTCTTGCTGTCGGATCGGGCCAGTGCCATTACCGGCGTGAATCTGCCGGTCGATGGCGGCTGGCTGGTGGGCTGCACCTGGGATATGTACGGCGGCTTGCGCCAAGCTTCCTAGTGCTGTTGCCAAGTTCATCATGCCAGGCTTGAATAATCCAATCATCTGAATCCCGATGCCTAAAAAAATTGACAGTACTTTGCTGACGTCGCTGTACCGGACCATGCGCCTGATCCGCACCGCGGAAAGCAGCTTGATCAAGCTGTTCGCGGATAGCGAAATACCCGGCTTTATCCACTTGAGCATTGGCCAGGAAGCGGTTGCGGCCGGCGTCATGTCAGCGCTGGAAGAGCGCGACACGGTGGCCACCAATCACCGCGGCCACGGCCACGTGATTGCGCGCGGTATCGAACTCGACTTGTTTTTCAAGGAATTGATGGGCAAGGATGGCGGCATTTGCCGCGGACGCGGCGGCTCGATGCATGTGGCGGACATGAGCAAGGGCATTCTGGGGGCCAACGGGATTGTCGGCGCCGGGATTCCGATCGCGCTCGGCAGTGCACTTGCGCATGATGTGCGCAACACTGGCGGCATCGCGGTGGCCTTTTTCGGCGACGGTGCGATGGCCGAAGGCGTTTTACATGAAAGCTTCAATATGGCGGCGCTGTGGCAGCTGCCGATCCTGTTTGTTTGCGAAAACAATGGCTGGTCCGAGTTTTCACCGACCAAGGACCAGTTTGTCGCCCAGCTAGGTGATCTCGCGCGCGCATTCGGCATTCCGCATGAGTTGGTCGACGGCAATGACGTCGAGGCAGTCGCACTGGCGGCGCGCGCCATGGCAGATCAGGCACGCAGCGCCGGCCCCCGCATTCTGGAATGCAAAACCCACCGAGTGCGCGGCCATTTTGAAGGCGATTCGCAAAAGTACCGACCGGCCGACGAAATGCTGGCCGTCGATGAACAGGATCCGCTGAAGCGCACTGAAATCTCGCTCGAGAAAGCCGGCGTCTCCAAGGCGGCCATTGCGGCCATCCAGGCGGAAGTCGACGCGCAAGTTGCGGCATCCGTGCAGGCCGGCCGCGCCGACAAGCAACCGGACATGGCACAGGCGTTTGCCGATGTCTATACAGCCGCCCCGGCAAGAGGATAAAAAATGGCCGAGATGCGCTACATGGAAGCAATCAATCGTGCGCTGCACGATTGCATGACCGACGATCAGAGCGTGATCGTGATGGGTGAAGACGTCGCCTTGGCCGGTGGCTCGTTCAAAGCGACCCGCGGGCTGTTGACGGCATTCGGCAAAAGCCGGGTGCGCGATACGCCGATTTCAGAATCGACGATTGTTTCAGCGGCAGTCGGGGCTGCCATGACGGGCTTGAAGCCGGTGGTGGAAATCATGTTCATGGATTTCATCACGCTATCCATGGATGCCTTGGTGAATCAGGCCGCCAAGGCCAGGTTCATGTTTGGCGGCCAGTTCAGCGTGCCGATGGTGCTGCGCACGCCGCACGGCGGCGGCTTGAATGCCGGGCCGCAGCACTCGCAATGTCTGGAAGCCTGGTTTGCCCACATTCCGGGCTTGAAGGTGGTGTGCCCGTCGAATGCCCAGGATGCGTATAGCTTGCTGCGTGCCGCCATCGCCGACCCCGACCCGGTGATCTTCATCGAACACAAGGCAATGTACGGCAAGAAGAGTGAAGTCGATACCGCCATCAGCACGCCGATCGGCAAGGCCAGGATCGCGCGCGCCGGGCGCGATGTCTCGATCATTACTTACGGCAGCACCGTGTATACCGCACTGCAGGCTGCCGCTGAACTCGAACGCGAGCAAATCGATGTGGAAGTGATCGACTTGCGTTCGATTCAGCCGTGGGACCAGCAAGCCGTGTTTGAGTCGGTGAGCCGTACGCACCGCGCGGTCGTGGTGCATGAAGCAGTTAAATCCTATGGCGTCGGCGCAGAGATTGCCGCCAGCATCGCAGAACAGGTTTTCTATGAACTCGACGCGCCGGTGGGACGAGTGGGATCGGCATTCATGCCGGTGCCGTTTGCCACCAGCCTCGAAGCGCAGTATGTGATCAAGCCGGCCGACATCATGGACGCAGTGCGCGTCACGATGGCAGG
>JAKFFK010000141.1:0-2437 GCA_036675285.1 Paucimonas sp.
GGTCGACAAGTTCAAGATTCCGACCGTCAAAGTCACCGGCGGCCAGCGCATCGATTTGCTCGGCGTGAAAAAGGAAGACTTGCGCGAAGTCTGGCATGACCTCGGCATGCCATCCGGCCTGGCGTATGCAAAAGGTCTGCGCACGGTCAAGACCTGCGTGGGCTCCGAATGGTGCCGTTTCGGCACTCAGGATTCGACCCTGATGGGCCAGCAGCTCGAGCGTGCGCTGGCGCGCATGTACTCGCCGCACAAGGTCAAGCTGGCAGTGTCTGGTTGTCCGCGCAACTGCGCCGAATCCGGCATCAAGGACGTCGGCGTGATCGGCGTCGATTCCGGCTGGGAAATTTATGTCGGCGGTAATGGCGGCATCAAGACGGAAGTGGCGCAATTTCTGGTCAAGCTGAAAACCCATGAAGAAGTGCTCGAATATGCCGGCGCATTCTTGCAGCTGTACCGCGAAGAGGGTTGGTACCTGGAGCGCACGGTCCATTACATCGGCAGGGTCGGCCTGGATTATGTGAAAAAGAAAATGGTGGAAGACGCCGCCAACCGCAAGGCCCTGTATGAGCGCCTGCTGTTTTCTCTGGAAGGCGAACCCGACCCGTGGCATGAACCGGAAAAGGCAATGGTCGATACCCGCCAGTTTGCGCCCTTGAGCATCTGATCCACTTATGAATGAAGGAAAAGCCATGACCCAACAATGGAAACCGATTTGCCAGGTGGACGACATCCCGGTTCTGGGCGCACGCGTGGTGCAGCGCACCGCGCAGCCCGATGTCGCCGTATTCCGTAATAGCGAGAACAAGGTGTTTGCGTTGCTCGACAAGTGTCCGCACAAGGGTGGCCCGCTGTCTCAAGGCATTGTGTTTGGCGAAAAAGTCGCCTGCCCGTTGCATAACTGGAATATTGAACTCGGTTCCGGCTGTGCAGTGTCGCCCGACGAAGGCTGCACAACGAAATTTTTGGTCAAGGTCGAAGAGGGCAAAGTCTTCCTTGACGTGAATGAATTGAATTCGCTCGGACTTGAGGCCAAGGCTGCATGAATGACATGATGCGAACCCGCCCGCAACCCGGTCTGCTCCCTGACGGGGAAGGCGAAAAGGAACGCGCAATAGGCACGCAAATCAAAATGGAAACCAAAGCCACTTGCTGCTATTGCGGCGTCGGCTGCGGCGTCATCATCGAATCCGATGGTGCGCAAGTGCTGGGCGTACGCGGCGACCCTGATCATCCTGCCAATTTCGGCCGGCTGTGTACCAAGGGCAGCACTTTGCACCTGTCGGCCAAGCCGGTCTTGCAGCAGCAGGCCCGCGCGCTGTACCCGGAAATGCGTTTTCGGCGCGACGCGGTGCGCGAGCGCAGTTCCTGGGACCCGACGATCGATTTCATCGCGCAAAAGTTTGCTGATACCATCGCTGAACACGGCCCGGACAGCGTCGGCTTCTATATCTCCGGCCAGTTATTGACCGAAGATTATTACGTCTTCAACAAGCTCGCCAAGGGCTTGATCGGCACCAATAATATCGATACCAATTCGCGCCTGTGCATGTCAAGCGCAGTGGCCGGCTACAAGCAGACACTGGGCGCCGATGCGCCGCCGGCATGCTATGAGGATATCGATCTGGCCGACCTGATTTTCATTGTCGGCTCCAACATGGCTTACGCGCATCCAATCCTGTATCGCCGGCTGGAAGCAGCGCGCAAGAATAATCCGCAACTCAAGGTGATCGTCGTCGATCCGCGCCGCACCGATACTGCGCGCGAAGCCGATCTGTTCCTGCCGATCCTGCCCGGCACCGATGTCGCGCTGTTCAACGGCATGTTGCATATCTGCCTGTGGGAAGACCTGGTCGATGGCGCATATATAGATGCGCATACCGAGGGATTTGCTGAATTGAAAAAAACCGTGCGCGATTACACGCCGGCCCATGTCGCGCAAGTATGCGGCATCCTCGAACAAGATTTGATTGCCGCAGCACGCCTGTTCGGCCAGGCAAAATCTGCATTGTCGCTGTATTGCCAAGGCTTGAACCAGTCGGCATCCGGCACCACCAAGAATGCCGCATTGATCAATCTGCATTTGGCCACGCACCAGATCGGCAAGCCCGGCGCCGGGCCTTTTTCACTGACTGGCCAGCCAAATGCCATGGGCGGGCGCGAAGTCGGCGGCATGGCCAATCTGCTGTCGGCGCACCGCGATCTTGCCAACCCCGAGCACCGCGCTGAAGTTGCCCGGCTGTGGGGCGTTGATGACGTGCCGGCCACACCCGGCAAGACCGCGGTCGAAATGTTTGAAGCGGTGCGCAGCGGCGAGATCAAGCTTCTGTGGATTGCCTGCACCAACCCGGCGCAATCGATGCCGGACCAAAAGCTGATCCGCGAAGCGTTGAAAAAGGCGGAACTGGTGATTGTCCAGGAAGCCTACAAGACGACCGTC
>JAKFFK010000216.1:0-2370 GCA_036675285.1 Paucimonas sp.
CGGCAAGTGCCCGGATATACGGCAGCGCCGTCGGCCGCGATGCCGATGCGTGAATCGGCAATTTCACGACGCGTACAGCCGCACGGATAAACATGTCCGGCAAGTCGTTCGAAGGCAGTTTGGTACAGATGCCGGCGCCGGCTTTGCCAGACAACCTCGCCATCGGCCTGCATGCCAAAGACAGCCAGCGCAGCCAGGATCGCCTCGGCGGCACCTGGCACGTTGCGCTCTTCATCGATATCCTCGATCCGGACCAGCCATTGTCCACGGTGCGCCCGGGCATCCAGAAAACTCGCCATCGCGGCCACCAGCGAACCAAGGTGCAATGGACCGGTAGGGGATGGGGCAAAACGGCCGATATAAGGCATGGCAAATATTGAAAATAAAAATATCCGCAGAGAAGCTCTAAGATTTTATCTGAAAACGATTCTTTCAAGCTCCACTAAACCCTCCAAACGAAGTGAAAGGATCACGATGCGCTCTACCGATCTAGCGGTATGCATTAGGAGTATTAGTAAGGCGGGCCGGGCCAAAACCCACCGGAGGCATCAATCAAACAGCCGCGCATCCTGCAACAGCGGCGCCGCCGCATCCTTGTCCGCCAGCAGAAAGGATGACCCGGGCAGGTCCGGCCAGCGGATCGCCAGTTGCGGGTCGTTCCAGATGATCGCACCTTCCGACGCCTTGTTGTACAGCGCCGTGGTCTTGTAAAGGAATTCGGCGCTGTCGCTCACGGTCACAAAGCCATGCGCAAAGCCGGGCGGGATCCACAACTGGCGCCGGTTCTCGGCACTCAGCTCAACCCCGACCCATTTGCCGAATGTCTTGGAAGACTTGCGGATATCCACCGCTACATCCCATACCGTACCTTGCGTGACGCGCACCAGCTTGCCTTGCGCATACGGCGGCAACTGGTAATGCAGTCCGCGCAAGGCGCCGCGCTTGCTATAACTGTGATTGTCCTGCACAAATGGCACGGCATACCCGACCGTTTTTTCAAACACGGCCTGGTTATAGCTTTCCATGAACCAGCCGCGCTCATCAGAAAATACGCGCGGCTCAAAAATCAAAACGTCAGGCAATTCTGTGGCGATCACGTTCATTTTGGTTGCGGATCCTTGAGAATGTTTTGCAAATACTTGCCATAGCCATTTTTGCTGAGCGGTTGTGCCAGTTTTTCCAGTTGTTCGCTGCTAATGAATCCATTGCGCCAGGCAATTTCTTCCGGACATGCGACCTTTAATCCTTGGCGATGTTCTAGTGTTGCAATGAACAGGCTGGCTTCCAGCAGGCTGTCATGGGTGCCGGTATCCAGCCAGGCGTAGCCGCGCTGCATGATTTGTACATTCAGGCTGCCGCGATCCAGATAGGCTTGGTTGACCGCCGTGATTTCCAGCTCGCCGCGCGCGCTCGGCTTGACTTCCTTGGCAATCCTGACCACGTCCTTGTCGTAAAAATACAAGCCGGTCACCGCATAATTGCTCTTCGGCTGCAGCGGTTTTTCTTCAATGCTGCTGGCCTTTCCCTGCGCATCAAAGGCAACCACACCATAACGCTCGGGGTCGCGCACATGGTAGGCAAAGACGGTGGCGCCCTGTTGCTGCGCATCTGCATCGGCCAGCAGTGTTGAAATGTCGTGGCCGTGAAAGATATTGTCGCCCAATACCAGCGCGCTGGGCGAGTCGCCGATGAATTGGTCGCCAATGATGAAGGCTTGCGCCAAGCCATCCGGGCTTGGTTGCACCGCGTATTGCAGATTGATGCCCCATTGCGAGCCATCGCCCAGCAATTGGGAAAAGCGCGGCGTATCCTGCGGCGTGCTGATGATCAGGATATCGCGTATACCGGCCAGCATCAGTGTGCTGAGCGGGTAATACACCATCGGCTTATCGTACACCGGCAGCAACTGCTTGCTGATCGATAGCGTGGCCGGATGCAGGCGGGTGCCGGAGCCGCCTGCTAGGATAATGCCTTTGCGTTGTGTCATGTTCAGTGGTCCGGGAGTGGTCAGAGAATTTCAGTCAGCATGCGCTCGACGCCTTGCTGCCAGGGCGGCAGGGTCAGGCCGAATGCGGCTTGCAATTTGCCGGTGTCCAGGCGTGAATTGTGCGGCCGGGTGGCTGCTGTCGGAAAGGCGCTGGTCGGCACCGGTTCGATCGCATCGGGCGTGGTTTTCAGCACCACGCCGGCCCGTGCGGCATGTTCGACCACCAATGCCGCGTAGCCGTGCCAGGAAGTAGCGCCGCCGGCTGCCAGGTGATACAGGCCGGCCAGCTCCGGCTGGCGCAAGAGGCTGCGGATTGCATGCGCGGTGACATCGGCCAGCAGCTCGGCACCGGTCGGCGCACCGATCTGGTCATCGATGACGGT
>JAKFFK010000178.1:0-2363 GCA_036675285.1 Paucimonas sp.
TGCCTGCGACGATGCCGGTGAGCAGCTGGCGCAGGTTCGTGTCGCGCCGGGATTCAAGCTCAACCGCTCCACTGCAACCGCATGGGTCGAGGTGGATTTCCGCAAGCCAGCGTAAGTGCTTCCGGCAGCACTGAACTGGGCTGACGCATAGGTGCAGCCGGGCAGTTCCCATGGTTCAGGATGATTAAAAAGCTCGACGATCCTTTTTACTATCTGGCGAATTTCCAGCACGTGCTTGCATGGATCGGCGACCGCTATCAGGATTTGCTCAGCGAAGACGAGCGCGCTTTCATCGGTTGTTTTCCGGCACTGCCGCAGCCATCGAAAGCACTGTTGGTCAGAATGATCATGCGCAAGGGCAGCCTGTTCCGTACCAGTAAACTGGCCTACGATGAAATCGGCGATATACAGGCGGCTGTTGCGCCACTGGTCGGAAAAGGCTGGCTCGATCCAGATCCGCCGATCACATTGACGCAGTTATTCGGGCTGTTGAACAAAAGTGAAATCGCCAGCGCCTTTTGTTTGCCTGCAGACATGGCTACATTAAAAAAGCCGCAGCAGCTGGATGCACTGCGCGACGGGTTTGCCGAACCGCGGCCTTTTTCAAGCTGGCATCCAGGCGTCAATGACGTAGTGTATGAAGTCCGCATCATGACCATGTGCGACCGTTTGCGGCTGATGTATTTTGGTAATTTACACCAGGACTGGTCGACATTCATCCTGTCGGATCTGGGTATTCATCAATTCGAGAAAGTCGCATTGACTGCATCCTCGCGGGCATTCCATACATGCCGGGAGATCGATGACTATTGCCATCTTCACCAATGCCGGCAACGCTTTGAGGAAGGTGCTGCGGCAGCCGATATTCTCTCCCAGGTTCCGCAGACGGCCTATGACAATCCATGGCTGGAAGCCCGGCGTGCAAAGCTATTGTTTGCGCTTGCCCGGCATTATGAAAAAAATACCGAGTTGCCGGCTGCATTTGACCTGTATCGCGCCAGCAGTTTTCCCGGATCCCGCCTGCGCACGGTACGTGTACTCGAAAAAACGCAGCAGTTTGCCGCGGCATTCGCATTGGCGCAGGCAGCCCGGGACATGCCGGAAAATGAAGCGGAGCGCCAGCAACTGCTGCGCATCATGCCGCGCCTGCGCCGCAAGCTCGGCTTGCCGAAGCTGGCCGAGCCAGCGGCTTTGCCGATGAATGCCGTCAACTTGAAGCTAGTCAGGCCACATACGCCTTGCCGGGTTGAAGTCCTGGTCCGGGATTACCTGACGCAGCCGCACGCGCCGGTGCTGTATGTCGAAAACTGTCTGATCAATTCCCTGTTCGGCCTGTTGTGCTGGAACGCTGTGTTCGCCGCCGTGCCGGGGGCATTTTTTCATCCGTTTCAGCGCGCACCGGCCGACTTGAATAGTCCGGATTTCGTTCGGCGCCGGCAGCAGCAATTCGCCGCATGCCTGGCCCAGCTCGAATCAGGCCAGTACCAAGCCACGATCCGGCAAACCTGCGCTGACAAGGCGGGCATCCAGTCGCCGTTCGTGACATGGGAAATACTGTCCGACGATCTGCTGGAAATCGCGCTGGCCTGCCTGCCGGCCTCTCATCTAAAGAAATGGTTCGAACGCATGCTGCAGGATATCGCATCGAATTGCGCCGGTTATCCCGATCTGATCCAGTTCTGGCCGCAGGAAAAGCGCTACCGGATGATCGAGGTGAAAGGCCCGGGTGACCGCCTGCAAGACAACCAGATCCGCTGGCTCGAATACTGTGCAGCGAACGACATGCCGGTACAGGTGTGCTATGTCGAATGGCAACAGGATGCCGGATAAATCATACGGTTGCGGTGCGCAAGCTGTGTAAATGCAAAATCAAGGAGGGTAATTATGTTTATACAGCCCGATTGGATTAAACCAACCTGAATACAAGCTTTTTTTAAATGCTTTCCAGCATGGTGAACGGATGGGAAAGATGCGGATCTAATTGACGTTGGTGAAATATCTACTCAGAACGACATGCACGCAAGGAAATTCAGCGGACAGTGTGAGTAGAGCTGACGTCAATTGCCCCAGATAGCAGTTCACCTTTTTACATGTTCATTTTATTGGAAAAGATTAATGCCGAATCTCAAAAAACGCGAGCAAGACGATATCCAAAATTTACCTGAGCAACATTCTTCATTTGGCAATAATTCGCCATCAGAAACTCCCAAGGATTTAGCGCCTCAAGATGCGGCTGCAAAAGATGTGACCGAAAGAAATATTACGTCGTCAGATCCAGAAGACAAAGAACAGGCATTGCTCGATGATGCCGTGGAAATGACTTTTCCAGCCAGTGATCCGCTGGCAGTGACCGGCGGCGTGCC
>JAKFFK010000054.1:0-14378 GCA_036675285.1 Paucimonas sp.
CCAGCACCATGTCGGCACCGCCAACGTGCGGGCATTGTCGATCCTGCAGCTGGTATTGGGCAATATCGGCGTTCCCGGCGGCGGCGCGAATATCTATCGCGGCCACGACAACGTGCAGGGCGCAACAGACGTCGGACCCAATCCGGATTCATTGCCTGGCTACTACGGAATTGCAGAAGGCGCATGGAAACATTTCGCCACGGCCTGGGGCGTCGATTACAACTGGCTGGTGGGACGCTTTGGCTCCAAGGAGCTGATGGAAAAGCCGGGCATGACAGTGTCGCGCTGGTTCGATGGCGTGCTCGAAAAAAATGAGTATGTCGACCAGCCGAGCAACCTGCGCGCGGTGCTGTTCTGGGGCCATGCGCCGAACAGTCAGACGCGCTTGCCGGACATGAAGGCGGCCATGCAAAAGCTGGATTTGCTGGTGGTGGTCGATCCGTATCCGACCATGACTGCGGCCATGCATGGCCGCCAGGATGGCGTCTATCTGCTGCCGGCCACGACCCAGTTCGAAACCGTGGGTTCGGTTACGGCAAGCAACCGCAGTCTCCAGTGGCGCGAACGGGTGATCGCGCCACTGTTCGAGTGCAAGACCGACCAGGAAATCATGTACCTGTTCGCCAAGAAGTTTGGCTTTGCCAATGAATTGTGCAAGAACATCAAGGTCGTCAATAACGAGCCGGTGATCGAGGATATCCTGCGTGAGATTAACCGCTCGTGCTGGACCATAGGCTACACCGGTTGTTCGCCGGAACGCCTGAAGCTGCACATGCAAAACAAGCATACGTTCAATCCGACTACGCTGCTGGCCGAGTCCGGCCCGTGCAAGGGGGACTATTACGGCTTGCCTTGGCCATGCTGGGGCACGCCGGAATTGAAGCACCCCGGCACGCCGATCCTGTATGACTTGAGCAAGCCGGTGATGCAGGGCGGCTTGCCGTTTCGCGCCAACTGGGGCGTTGATCGCAATGGCGAAAGCCTGCTGGCGGCCGACGGTTCCACCACCAAAGACAGTGAAATCGACACCGGCTATCCGGAATTCGACCATGTATTCCTGAAGAAGCTCGGCTGGTGGAGCGAACTGACGCCGCAGGAGCAGGCGCAGGCCGAAGGCAAGAACTGGAAAACCGATGGTTCGGGCGGCATTATCCGGGTCGTGATCGGCCATGGCTGCGCGCCGTTCGGCAATGCGCGGGCACGCTGCAATGTCTGGAATTTTCCAGATCCGGTGCCAGTCCATCGCGAACCGCTGCTGACGCCGCGCCGCGATCTGGTGGCGAAATATCCGACCTATGACGACAAGGCCAATTTCTGGCGCTTGCCAACCTTGTATAAATCGGTGCAGGCGATTGATTTTTCGAAAGACTATCCGTTGATTATGACTTCCGGCCGGCTGGTCGAATATGAAGGCGGCGGTGATGAAACCCGCTCCAATCCCTGGCTGGCAGAGCTGCAGCAAAACATGTTTGTCGAAGTTAATCCGCATGATGCCGCGCAGATCGGCGCCATTACCGGCAAGTACCTGTGGGTTGAGACGCCCACCGGCGCACGCCTGAAAATCATGGCGATGGTGACCGAGCGGGTGCCGCCGGGCATCGTATGGATGCCGTTTCACTTTGGCGGCTGGTGGATGGGCGAAGACCAGCTGGAGAAGTACCCGAAAGGCGCGGCACCGATCGTGCGCGGCGAGGCGACCAATACCGGCTGGACCTATGGTTATGACGCCGTGACGATGATGCAGGAAACCAAGGTGTCGATCTGCCGGCTGGCACGGGCATGAGCGCAACCGCTTGATCTAGAGGACAGGAGAGCGCAATGGCAGCAAGGATGAAATTCATATGCGATACCGAGCGCTGCATTGATTGCAATGGTTGCGTGACCGCCTGCAAGAACGAGAATGAAACGCCGTGGGGCGTCAATCGCAGGCGGGTGGTGACGATCAATGATGGCGTGCCGGGCGAGCATTCGATTTCGGTGGCCTGCATGCATTGCACTGATGCGCCCTGCATGGCGGTGTGTCCGGTCGACTGCATCTACCATACCGAAGACGGCATCGTGTTGCACGACAAGGACCAGTGCATCGGTTGCGGCTATTGTTCATACGCATGTCCATTCGGCGCGCCGCAATTTCCGGAAACCGGTGCCTTCAATCATCGCGGCAAGATGGACAAATGCACCTTTTGCGCCGGCGGGCCCGAACCGGATACTTCGGATGTCGAATTCAAGAAATACGGCCGCAACCGCATCGCCGAAGGAAAACTACCGGCATGTGCCGAGCAATGCGCGACCAAGGCATTGCTGGGCGGGGATGCCAACATCATCGCCGACATCTACAAGGAACGGGTCGAGATCCGCGGCTACGGTCCGGAGCTGTGGGGTTGGAAAATCGCTTATGAACAGCCCCGGCGCGGCGGCGAGATCGAGATCAAGGGCGAAGGCTCGCGCAGCAACCAGATTCCGAATGATTTTCAAAATGATCCTGGGAAGTTTCCAACATGACGCCATTTCGAATTTTTATGGCCGCGCTGCCGGTGCTGTTGCTGACTGGCTGTCTGGAAGTGGAGCAGCATCCGGGCTGGATCGATGGCCAATACAATGGCAAGCGCGACAATCTGCATCATCAGGTGCATTTCCACAACGACAAGCTGGCCTGGGCGGCCACCATTGCCAACCGCAACCGGCTGCAAAACGAGTATGGCCGGGCCAAGCCATAAGTAACATGGAGATGTGACATGCGTGCTTCGCGAACCTTGCAGCGTTTTCTTCTTGCCGCTTCATGTGCGGTGCTGCTGATGCTGATGCTGCCCCTCCTGGCACGGGCGGCAGTGCCGCATGAAGATGCGGTGCCGGCGTATGCCGAAGAACAGACCATCCTGCAGGCGGAAAAGGATGTGCCGGAACCAGGCTGGGGCTCTGCAGCTTCCGGCAGAGTGCATATCGACCGTCACTTTCTGGGCCAGTATGGCGACTCGGAAGGCAATGTCATCCTGCAACGCGGCGGCAATACCTGGCGCACCTTGCGCAACGGACCGATTGCGACGATCGCCGGCACGCTGCTGCTGGTGGTGCCGCTGCTGATTTTCGGTTTTTACCTGCTGGCCGGGCCGGCGCGCACCGAACATCCCGAATCCGGCCGGCGCATCACGCGGTTTACCGCCTGGGAGAGGCTGGTTCACTGGGCCACTGCGATCAGTTTCCTGGTATTGGCGGTGACTGGTTTGATCATCATGTTTGGCAAGAACATCCTGCTGCCGTGGATGGGGCATGAGGTGTTTTCCTGGGTGGCGGTGATTTCCAAGTATTTGCACAATTTTGTCGGTCCGCTATTTATCGTGTGTTCAATCGTGATGTTTTTCACTTACTTGCGCAGAAATTTTTTCGATCGCAGGGATTGGGATTGGGTCAAGAAGGGCGGCGGCCTGGCTTCGCATAAGCATGTCCCGGCGGGTTTTTTCAATGCTGGTGAAAAAGTCTGGTTCTGGGGCGGCGTCGCCTTACTGGGCCTGGTCATGTCGATCACCGGGCTGATTCTGGATTTTGTAAACTTTGGCCAGACCCGCTACGTGCTGCAATGGGCCAATTATCTGCATATCGGCGGCGCAACCCTGTATATCGCTGCCGCCATGGGACACATCTATATCGGCACGCTGGGCACGCCTGGCGCCTATCATGCAATGCGGCATGGCACGGTGGATGAAGAATGGGCGCGTTCGCACCATGAAATCTGGTACGACGAGGTCAAATCGGGCGCGTATCCGGACGGATCGCGTCCGGCTTCACCGCCGCCGGGTGTTTCGCCGCATCCGCGGCATTAGGCATGCGCCAATTGGCAAGGACGATGAAATGAATACAAGGCACATGGTTTGGTATGCATTGGCGGCCGGCATGCTGATCGGCGTGAATGGCTGCGGTGAGCGCAATGTGTCGGAAAGCGGCGTCAGGCAAACCCGTTTTCCCGGCCAGGTGACTGCCGGCGGCGGCACCAGCGGCGAAGTGCTGGGGCGCGTCGGCCAGATCCAGGAAGGCACTTATGCCGGCGGCACACCCGGTATTGCCGGCGGCAGCGGTGGCAATACCGGCGGCGCCGCCACGGGCGGGGCGGTGCAGGAATCCGGTCGCGGTCCATCGACGGGTGTGACGAAGGAAGGCATGACTGCCGGTGGCACGCCCGGTATTGCCGGAGGCAGCGGCGGCAATACCGGCGGGACAGCGACGGGCGGTACCGTGCAGGAATCCGGTTCCGGCCCGTCACAAGGCGTAACGCCGGTTGTGCCGCCTGCACAGCCGTCCAGCCGGCCGCAATAGGAGGTGCATGATGGGTCGTCGGATGACAATTTTTTTACATGCCGGCATGGCGCTAATGATGACTGCCTTTGCCGGTGTGGCGATCGCCAAACTGCCGGCGCCAACGCCGGCGCAGGTAGAAGCCGCCGCCGCAAAAAAGGCGCAGGCAGCAGCGCAGGCGGAAAAAGACAAGCAGGCACTGGCCGCATCAATGGATGCGATCGCGACCAGCTGGCGTAGCAAGGCCGCCGCTGACGGCCGGCAGACCAATCCGCCAACACCGGTGGCGGCGCCGATAGCCGCCATCAGCCAGCCGACTACCCAGTCGAGTCCATCGGGCCAGCCCGGCGGGCAACAGGGAAGCGTGGCGCCATCGCCGGCACCCAGTGAAAAGTCTGGCACGGCGCCGCCCAGCGAAGACGTGAAAAAGCTGCCCGCCGATGCGCCCGGACGTTAACTTGGCTGCCAGGCGAGTGCGCTAGGCAGATTCGCTGCATCCACGATAAGGAATCACTGATGCGAATGGCCAACATGCCGATTGCCGTCATCATGCAGCGGCGCATCGTTCATCATCGCTGGGCCCAGGAACAGGCATGGGCCGCGGTCAGCGTGGTCGCCGACTGCGGCGATTTGCAGCCGCTGCAGGCACTGAGCCAGACAGCGGAACGCGAGTATTACCTGGTGTCGGGCTTGCAGCTCGAGCTCTACCCGGATGAAAACGACGGTTATTTTGAAAATTACGTCGCCCCGGAACCAAAAGTGTTTGTCATGTGGCGCATGCAAGACGGGCGCGCGATGCCGGTGAAGGCATCGGTCAGTTATGGCGAGGGCACGCGCATGCTGGATTCGGGCGAGGCAGCCGACGGTGTCGCGATGCCAGGGGAAATCCATGCTTGGCTGGCGCATTATCTGCAACAGCATTATCAGCCGCAGCCGCAAGGACGTCGGGGCAGGCATCATGCTTAAGAAAAACAGCCTGCTTGTGGCAGTTGTGGCCATGGCAAGCAGGCTGCCTTTGCCGGGAGCATGCCATGCAGCGTGAAGGTTTCTTTCAGCGCTGGTCGCGCCTTAAAAGCGGCGGCGAGGCAGATCCTGCGACCGCCGCGGCGCAAGGCGTAGCAATAGAAATTCCGGCGAATTCGCCTGATGCCAAACGCTGCGCTGATCCCGAGCAAGCGCCGCTGCCGACGCTGCAAGACGCAGCGCGCCTGACCGCAGAGTCCGACTACTCGGCATTTGTCGCACAAGGCGTCGACAAGGCGGTGCAGCGGCTGGCAATGAAAAAACTGTTTTCGGATCCGCATTTCAAGTTGATGGATGGCCTGGATATCTATATGAGCGACTATAACAAGGCCGATCCGGTGCCGGCGGCCATGCTGGCAGCGCTGCAGCATACACAAAATTTTCTGGCGCAGGCCGCGGCCATGGTACAGAAAAATGCAGACGCCGCGGTGGCTGCCGAGCATTGTGAGAAATGTCTGCCTGACCAGGGCGCTCACGCAGCGGCGCAGTCGCCGGGCATGGCCGGCAGCGTGCCCACATCGTATTCCGAACCAGCGGGCCAGCAGTCTCTGGACACTGTCGTGGGCCAGCCAGCCGACCACGATGGGCGGCACAGCGGCGATCAGTTACCTTTGGAAGGCAGCATATGAGCACACGCTTCAAGATTTGCAACTGTAACCGCAGCATGCCCCTCGATGCTGCCGCCGGCGCAAAACTGGGTGATGCGCTGGGAGTTGGCGCATTGCCGGTAGCTACACAGTTATGTCGCGGCGAGATTGGCCAGTTTGTGAATGAATTGTCCGGCACCGAGCGGATGGTGGTCGGATGTACTCAGGAGCGCGCACGGTTTGACGAACTGGCGCAGCAACATGCATCGATCGCGCCGCTGCGTTTCGTGAATATTCGCGAAACCGCCAACTGGGGACAGGAAAGCTTGCAAGCGCTGGCAAAGACGGCGGCATTGCTGGCCGATGCTGCATTGCCGGCTGCAGACCCGGTGCCCAGCGTGACTTATACATCGCGCGGCAAGACGCTGGTGATCGGCAATGCCCAACAGGCGTTACCATGGGCCAGGCAGTTAAGCAGCCAGGTCAGCGTCAGCGTCTTGCTGACCGGAGAATCAGCCGGCAGCGAATTGCCGGAAGAATCAGGTATCCCGGTATTTTCCGGGGAAGCGGTCAAGATCAGCGGCTGGCTTGGCGCATTCGAAGTGCGCTGGCAGCAAGTTAATCCGATTGACCTGGAAGCTTGCGTGCGCTGCAACGCCTGTATCGACGCCTGCCCGGAAAACGCCATCAACGATCTGTATCAGGTCGAGGCGGAAAAATGCAGCCGACACGGCGATTGCGTGATTGCCTGCGGTGCGGTTGGCGCGATCGACTTTTCACGCAGAAAAACCCAGCGGCAGGGACAGTTTGACTTGATCCTGGATTTGTCAGCATCGCCGCTGATCGCGTTGCACCAGCCGCCGCAGGGCTACTTCGCACCCGACAGCAACCCATCCGACCAACTGGCGGCCGCGCTGCAAATATCGCACATGGTGGGCGAGTTCGAGAAGCCGAAATTTTTCAGCTACAAGGAAAAATTGTGCGCCCACAGCCGCAACCAGAAAGTCGGCTGCAACGCCTGCATCGATGTCTGTTCGGCCAAGGCGATCGACAGCGCCGGTGATCGCATCAAGGTCAATCCGCATCTTTGTATCGGCTGTGGTGCGTGCACCACCGTATGTCCTTCGGGTGCGCTCGGTTACGCCTATCCAGGCGCGCCGCACACCGGGCGGCGCTTGAAAACCGTGCTGAGTACATTTGCCGATGCCGGCGGCAAGCAGCCGGTGATCCTGTTTCACAGCCAACAGCAGGGCCGCGACCTGATCAACCGGCTGGGCCGCCTGGCCAAGAAATCGCAGCGGCATCGCGGCATGCCGGCGCAGGTAATCCCGATCGAATTGCATCATACGGCGTCGGTCGGCATCGACTTGTGGCTAGCGGCGGTTGCCTATGGCGCTGCCGGCATCGCAGTACTGGTGACTGATGAAGAAGCGCCGCAATATGTCGATGCATTGACGGCGCAAATGGCCATTGCGCAAACCGTGTTGAGCGGCCTCGGCTATGCCGGCGCGCATTGCCGTCTGATGCAAGCGACTACGCCGGAACAGTTGGATACGGCTTTGCTGCTCGCGCCCAAAGGCGATGTGCCGCAACAGCCGGCAACCTTTCATGTGGCTGCCGACAAGCGCAACACGCTCGATTTTGTGCTGGACCATCTGTATCGCCATGCGCCGCTGAAACCGGATCATGTTGCATTGCCGGCCGGCGCACCGTTTGGTGCGATTGCAGTCAATACGGCGGCTTGCACCTTGTGCATGTCTTGCGTCGGTGCGTGTCCGGAGTCGGCATTGATGGATAGCCAGAATGCGCCGCAATTGCGGTTCGTGGAAAAAAACTGCGTGCAGTGCGGCCTGTGCGTACAGACTTGCCCGGAAGATGCGCTGGCGCTGGCGCCGCGCATTGCATTTACCGATACCTCGAAGAAGGCTGTGGTGCTGCATGAAGCCGAGCCGTTTTGCTGCATCCGCTGCAACAAGCCATTCGGGACTTTGCAGATGATCGATAACATGCTGGCCAAGCTATCGCAGCATGGTGCATTCAGCGCCAATCTGGATCGCCTCAAAATGTGCGGCGACTGCCGCGTGGTCGATATGATGACGAGTAAACGAGAGGTAAGAATTGTCGAAATTAAACCTCCTTCGATCACACGCTGAAAAAACCGGCAATTCTATCTATTGCAGTGAAATATCTTTTCACTGTTTAGGAAATATCTGCTGCATGCAGCTTGCACGCAGATAATTAATCTTGGCAATTGCCGTGGATGTAGCGACTTGTTGCGCAGTATCCAATCCCAGCTATATAAAAACGTGAACCACGAGCCTTGCGCGATCATCTAACTCCATCGCAGGATTTTGAAGATATAAGCAGATAAGCCATCCATTTTTTAAAAGGAAATTGACTGGTGGTTCGCAATTTATTCTGTGAAAATTTTAATTTCATGAACCGTTGGCTTGTTGAAATATGCAGGCTTGCTGCTGGCAGGCACGGCGCGTCCTGCAGAAGAGGCAAAGATGCAGGCCGTCCATGTCATCCTCTCTTCAACGAATGCACGGCACTATCGATAAGGAGAAAACGACATGGCGGCAATTGTGCGTATCGATGATGAAGTTGTGGAGGTCGATGATTTCGTCAAGATATTGAAGCTCACCGGTCAATTCGAAAGCTTGATCGAGCAAATGGTCAGAGACAAGCTGACGGTCAGCGCAGCGAAAAAAACCGGAATCCCGGTATCTCCCGACGAAATTCAAGAGCGCGCCGATCAGTTTCGCCGGATCCAGGGATTGCACCGGGCGGCCGACACCAATCTCTACCTGGATCGGCTTGGGGTCAGCCTGGACGATTTCGAATCCTTCATCACCGATAGCCTGTATCAAGAAAAAATGATGGAACAGGTCTGCAATGACCGCGCGGTGGAGGATTATTTCAAACTGCACTCGCCAAAGTTCGACAGTATTGAAGTCAGCCACATCGTATTGGATACGGAAGGCAAGGCGAAGGAAATGATTTCCTTTCTTCGAGAAGATCCGGATAGCTTTGCCGAAATGGCGCGCGAACATTCCATTGCCGACACGCGTGAGCATGGCGGCGTCATCGGCAAGGTATTGCGCGGTTCGCTCAAGACCGATATCGAGGCGAAGGTATTCAATGCTGCGGTTGGCGATTTGCTCGGACCATTTCCGGCTGCCGACAGTTCCTTCTACGAAATCTTTGCCGTGAATGCGAAATACCCGGCTACGCTCGACGAAGAAACCGCAACCGAAGTGCGGCGCCTGCTGCGCGAGGAATGGCTGCAGGCACGAGCCCAGGAGCACATCATCGAGACACACTAAATCTGCAAAATGCATCGTGTTGCGTCGGCGGCGTTGCCAGCCGATGTGGCGCAGCATGACGCACCCTGCAAATAAGCCCGGATAAATTGGCGGAATATGGACGCACCGCAAAACTTGCAAAGCCTGGCTGATTTTTTGGCATCGGTGGAAATTCTGTCGCCGTTTTCGCGCCCCGAGCTTGAGCGGCTGGCTGCGCATACCCAGTCCCGGTTTTTTTCTTTTGGCGATACCGTGTGCAATGCCGGTGACCCCGCCGACGGTCTGTTTGTGATCCGGGCCGGATCGGTGCGCGTGTTTACCGAAGCCAATGGCAAGGAAATCAGCATGGGCGTGCGCAAGGCTGGCGAGACCTTTGCCGAACTGGCGATGCTGCGCGAATCCCGCCATGAGTGTTCGGTGCGTGCTTCCGGCAAGACCGAGTTGCTGTTCATTCCGCGCGAGCTGATCGGGCCGCTGATTGTGCAAAACCCGGTGGTGCAGGACTTCGTGGCCAGCTATGTCGCGATCAGCTCTGCCGGCGGCTTGGTGGCGCGCCTGTTCGACCTGAAGGGCAAGGTCGACAAGCGCGAGCTGGAGGATTTTGTGCGCAGTGTCGGCGTGAAGCGGGTAAGCGCCGGCAAGGAAATCCTGAAACAGGACTCGCGCGATGACCGCCGCTTGTATGTGGTGCGTCATGGCGAAGTGCGCATCGTGCGCCAGGAAAGCGGCGACGACTATGCGCTGGCGACGCTGGGTCCGGGTGAAATTTTCGGCGAAAAGGCGTGCCTGATGCGCCAGGAGCAAATCGCGACGGTCACCGCAGTTACGGATACGACTCTGCTGGTAATTCCGGAAAAGACCGTGCATCTGATCCTGGATCGCAACCCGAAGCTGCGCGAGGCGCTTGAAGAGCGCATCCGCTTTGTCGAGCGTGAGCTGGACCGCCAAAAAAAACTGGCTGAACGGCGCAAGCGTCCAGTGGTGCTTGATCTGCACTCCAAGCCCGAACTCGGCGAAAAAATCATCCGGCGCTTTGCCTGGGTCGAGCAAGCCGAAGAAATGGATTGCGGCGCGGCCTGCCTGGCCATGTTGTGCAAGCATTACAGCATCCCCATGACCCTGGGCAAGCTGCGCGAACTGGCCAACGTGACTACGCAGGGCGCGACGCTCGACAGCTTGGCGCGCGCCGGCGAGTCGCTCGGTTTCACCACGCGTGGGGTCCAATGCACTTATGAAGCGCTGTCGGGGTTCGAGCTGCCGTTAATCGTGCACTGGGAAGGCTACCACTACGTGGTCGTATATGGCGTCTCCAAGCGCCAGGTGTGGGTCGCCGATCCGGCGCTCGGCTTTCGCAAAATGAGCGTGGAAGAATTCGAGCGCGGCTGGAGCGGCACCTGCCTGATTTTCACGCCCGGCCAGGACATGATGCAGCTGGCGGCAGCGCGCTCGCCCTGGGTGCGTTTTGTCGGTTACCTGAAGCCGTACAAGAAAATCCTCGGGCATCTGTTCCTGGCGACCTTCGTGATCCAGGTGCTGGGGCTGGTGCCGCCGGTCATCATCCAGAACATCCTGGATGGCGTCATCGTTCATCAGAATGTCAGCTTGCTGCACTTGCTGATCGTCGGCTTGGTGATTTCCAATCTCTTTAGCCAGCTGATGACCACCATCCGCGCCTTTCTTGCGAATTTCATGGTGCGCAACATGGACTTCGCGATGATGTCGCATTTTTTCAAGCATGCGATGTCGCTGCCGTTTTCATTCTTTGCCAAACGAAAAACCGGCGATATCTTTGCGCGTTTCCAGGAAAACCAGACCATCCGCGCCTTCCTGACCGAGTCGACCGTCACCACCGTGCTCAATCTGCTGATGGTGTTTATCTATTTCTCGATCATGTTTTTGTATAACGTGAAAATGACGCTGATACTGATCGCCTTCGTGATCCCGATCATGCTCCTGACCGTGCTTGCCACGCCAAGATTGAAGAATTATGCGCGCGAAGTATTCACGGCCTCGACCGATTCGCAATCCTTCCTGATGGAAGCGTTAGGCGGCGTCGAAACCATCAAGGGTATGGGAATCGAACGCCCGGTGCGACTGAAATGGGAGCGCAAATATGCAAAAGCGCTGGACGTGCAGTACCGGGCGCAAATGTTCCACATCCTGGTGTCGCTCGGCAGCCAGCTGCTGCACGCCGCCACCACCATCGCGATCCTGTGGATGGGCGCCAGCCTGGTGCTGGCACGCGAATTGACGATTGGCCAGTTAATCGCCTTCAATGCGCTGATGGGCAGCGTGCTGGGGCCGCTGATGGGCCTGGTCGGGCTGTGGAGCCAGTTGAACGATGCCGGCGTCGCCATGGAACGTCTCGGCGATGTGCTGGATATGGAGCCGGAGCAAAAGCCGGAAGAATTGGCGTCTCGCGTCATATTGCCCGATCTGCAGGGCGATATCCGGCTTGACGGCATTTATTTTCGCTATGGTGGCGATGAAACCGCCTATGTGTTGGAAAACATCAATCTGGAAATCAAGTCGGGTGAACTGGTGGCCATTGTCGGGCGCAGCGGTTCCGGCAAGACCACGCTGGCAAAATTGCTGGTCGGTTTTTATCCGCCCACCGAAGGCCGGATGCTGGTTGACGGCTATGACATGAGCCTGATCGACAAGGAATATTATCGTGCCCAGGTCGGCTATGTCATGCAAAGCAACCTGCTGTTTTCCGGCACCATTGCAGAAAACATCGCCAGCGGCGACGATAGTCCAGACCGCCGGCGGATTGAAGAAGTGGCAAAAATGGCCGATGCGCATGCATTCATCAGCAAGATGCCGCTGCGCTACGAACAGATCGTTGGTGAGCGCGGCGTCGGCTTGTCGGGTGGCCAAGTTCAGCGCTTGTGCATTGCGCGCGCGCTGTACCATGATCCGCGTCTGCTGATTTTCGACGAAGCCACTTCCGCGCTCGATACGCAGTCCGAGAGCAATATCATCGGCAATATGAGTGAAATCCTGAAAGGGCGCACTGCCGTGATCATTGCGCACCGGCTCAGCACCATCATGCGCGCCGACAAGATTTTGGTGCTGTACGAAGGGGCGATTGTCGAGCAGGGAAAACATGAGGAGCTGGTGGATCGCAAGGGCATGTATTACCAGCTGGTTCAGAAGCAATTGAGTGCAGGATAAGTCATGCAACTATCTTGTCAAAGCAAGACGGGCGCAGTGTGATGCGTCGGTGATTTTACTGATGCGGCGCATTACGCTGCATCCTATGGATTCTATGTAGCCAATGAAAATTCTGGATCAAAACGTACAGGGCAGTTCCTCGGTGTCCTATGCAGGGCTGCTCGAAAAAATCGAAATTCTGCGCTCCAAATTGCGCTGGTCGGCGCGCCTGGAACGACCCGAGATCGAAAAGCTGCTGCGGCAGGCTAACGGCTTGCGCGATGAAGTGATGCAGCTGTCGCACAAGGAGCGTTTCGTGCAGGCGGCCAGCGCGGAAGGCACCCAGGTCGACAAGCTGCCGGGCGAACGGCGCCGGGCCTTGCTCGAGCGCAGCTTCGTTTTTGAAGGCACCTTCGGCGACAACCCGAAATTGCTGGATTCGCTGGAGGTGGCGGAAAAGGCGGCGCCGACCGATTTGCCGGTCTTGATTGACGGCGAAAGCGGCACCGGCAAGGAACTGATGGCAAAAGTCATCCATGCCAATGGCGCACGCGCCGACAAGCCGTATATCTCGGTCAACTGCGGCGCGATTCCGGAAAACCTGCTTGAGTCCGAGCTGTTCGGCCACAAGAAGGGCGCCTTCACCGGCGCCTCGGCGGATCGCAAGGGCAAGTTTGAAAGCGCTCACAAAGGCACCATCTTTCTCGATGAAATCGGCGAATTGCCGCTGGCGGGACAGGTCAAGCTGTTGCGCGTGCTGCAGTCGCAGGAAATCCAGCGGGTTGGGGCGGATGAGGCGATTGCGGTAGATACGCGCATCGTTGCCGCAACCAACAAGAACCTGCGCCGGCTGTGCGAGGAAGGGCGCTTCCGGGAAGATCTGTTTTACCGGCTCAGCGTGATTCACGTGAGTCTGCCGCCGCTGCGCGAACGTCAGGACGAGATTCCGTTGCTGTTTGCCTACTTTGGCGACGAGGCAGCGGAGACGCTGAAACGACGGCCGATCAAGATGGCGCCGCGGCTGCGCGACTTTCTATTGAGTTATCCATATCCAGGCAATATTCGGGAACTGCGCAACCTGATTTACCGGATTTCATGCCTGGCCGGAGACACTGCAGGGCTGGAGCACCTGCCTGAAGATATCAGGCCAAAAATGCCAGTCTCAAGCTCGTCCGGCAGCACGGTCAGCGCAGCGGCCGGGTTGGCCGGCGCTGCCTCGTTAAGCGACGCCAAGCGCGCTGCCAGCGACGAGGCGGAGCGGGCATTTCTGGAGCGCGGCTTGCAGGAAGTGGGCGGCACGGTGACGGAACTGGCCAGGCGTTGCGACATGAATCGGTCACATCTGCAGATGTTGCTGAAGAAGCATGGCATCCACTCGAAGGATTTCCGGCATCAAGCTACATTACAGAGCGAAAAGCGGATTTGACGTGGCTGGATTCAGCGGCGGCACCGATGCCGGGCCGCAGGTGCCAGCACTGGCAGATTGCGGCGGCATTGATAAAGAAAGGCGGGCATGGAAGCCCGCCTTTTCAGTTAGCGTTGCCGCTTGCCTAGACATGCACATAGCCGTCGGAAACCGAGTTGACGAGCACGCCATCGACGTAGACTGAAACCGGATCGCCGGTGGGCGACGCCAATAGTCCTTCGGTGGAAGCGCGCTGGAAAGGCCGCTTCATCATGCCGCCATGCACCGCTGCCATCGCTTCGCGATCCAGTTCTTCTGTAAAGGACGACAGGTCCTTGATCATCAGGATTTTCATTGCAATACTCCTAAAGCGCCATCGATCGCGGTGGCGACAGTCAACGTCGCCACCGGCAAGGGCATGGATTAACCGAAGTTGATGGTGTTGTTGGCAGTCTGGGTCGGCTTGACAGTCGATGTGATGTCCGAGACAAATGCCGCGTTATTGCCATTGTTGACCAGCGTGTTTTGCGATTGGCCGATGACTTGAGTGGCATCGAAAGAAAAGCTGTGCTTGGACTTGTCGAACACAGCCAGCGAGAAAGGCGAGCCGCC
>JAKFFK010000293.1:0-14339 GCA_036675285.1 Paucimonas sp.
CAAAGCAAGGGCATGGAGATCCTGGTCCAGACCGAAGAGCTGACCCGGCGCCTGAACGGCATGCTGAATCCGGCCAATGAAAAAATGATCCTGTCGGCATTTGAACGTGTCGGCCGTGCCGCCGATGAAATCGAGGCAATACCGCGCCAGCTGCAGCCGACGCTGTCCAAGTTGCCGGCCCTGGCCGATCAGGCCAACCAGACGCTGGCATCGATCAATGCACTGTCGCGCAACGTCGGCACGCTCAGCACCAATCTGAACTCGCTGACCACCACCCTGCAGGGCCCGGATGGCACCGTCGCCAAGCTGACCACCACCATCGACCAGGTCGGCGCGGTTGCCAACCGGCTCGAAATCGAAGCGCTGCCGCTGGCTTACGATGCGCGCTCGACGCTGCGCGCGCTGAACCGCACCATCGATACCTTCCGCGAGCAACCGCAAAGCCTGCTGTTCGGTGTGCGCAAACGCGAGCCGGGACCGGGCGAAGATGGCTTTGCCGCGCCGGAAAACTGATCTACGATACGGATATATGAAAAATAAGCTGAGCTCTGTTATTCCACTGTGGCTGTTGTGCGCCGCGCTGTGTCTGACCGGCTGCACGGTCCAGAGCGGCCGCCTGTCATCGTCCGCGCTGTACGATCTGGGTTCGCTGCCGGCCGCAACCGGCCCGGCGCTGCCGTCCATCGCCATCAGCGTCGCCGATGTCACGCCCTCGGCCTGGCTCGACAGCCCGCTGATGTTTTACCGTCTGGCCTATGCCAACGATCAGCAAGCGCGCGCCTATGCGCAGCACCGCTGGGTCATGCAGCCGACCCAGCTGTTCGGCCAGCGTCTGAAGGCGCGCATTGCCCAGGCCGGCGGCGTGGCTGCATCGGCAGTCGATGGCCCCACTAACCTGTCGCTGCTGCGCATTGAAGCCGATGATTTTTCCCATGTATTCACTGCACCCGCGGTCAGCTACGGCAGTATTGCCTTGCGGGCATCGGTCTATCATGGCCGCACGCTGGTCGCGCAAAAAAGCTTTGCGGTGCGTGCGCCTGCGCCCAGCGGCGATGCAGAAGGCGGCGCGCGCGCGCTGGCCAGCGCCAGCGACATGCTGATCAATGACATGATCGCCTGGCTGGCCACGCTCCCCTTGAAACGCTAACAGGCGCATGCCTGCACAGAAAGTCAACCGATCCTGATGCCAGCCGCTCCCGCCCATCCGCACACCGCGTCCACCTTTGCCCGGGTCGGGGTGCTGGTGTATGCATTGCTGATCGGATATGCGAGCCTGTTTCCATTTGCCGGCTGGCGCGACAACGGCATTGCCATGCAGGCGTTCCTGTTTGCGCCGCTGCCGCATTACTGGACAATGTTCGATGCGCTGACCAATGTGATCGGCTATGTGCCATTCGGCTTGCTGGTTGCCTTTGCCGGCTATCCGCAGGTGCGCGGCATCGGCGCAGTCGTGCTGGCACTATTGGCCGGCGCGCTATTGTCCGGTTCGATGGAGGCGGCCCAGACCTTCCTGCCGTCACGCGTGTCATCCAATCTCGACTTGATGACCAATGTTTCGGGCGCCCTGATCGGCGGTATCGCCGGCATGCTGCTGACCCGCATTTTTCTGCAGCAAAGCCGTTTTCTCAGGCTGCGCCGGCACTGGTTTTTGCCGGATGCAGGGCGCGGCCTGATCGTGCTCGGCCTGTGGCCGCTGGCGCAAATCTACCCGCAAGGCTACCTGTTCGGCCATGGCCAGATAGCGCCGATCCTGTCGGGCTGGCTGTCGGATTGGCTGGATATGTCGGTGGATCTGGGCGCACTTTTGCGCAACGGTATCGAACTCACCATCGAGCAATACTGGCTGGCGGAAACCATCATCACGGCATCCGGCATGACCGGCGCTGTGCTGCTGCTGTTGGTTACCTTGAAAATACAGGCGCCGCGCGGGCTGTTGGCCGCCGGCTTGGTGGCGCTGGTGATTGGCTTCAAGGCACTGGCAAGCGCGCTACTGTTTACACCCGAAAATACCTTCAGCTGGCTGACACCGGGCGCCCAGGGCGGACTGCTGTTCGCCGGCGTGATGCTGTTCGGCCTGGCCTTTGCGCCACCGGTGGCGCAAAGGCGCATCGCGGTCTTGATGCTGTTGATTGGCCTGGTCATCGTCAATGCGATGCCGACCAATCCGTATTTCCTGGCAACCCTGCAAGCCTGGGTGCAGGGGAAATTCCTCAATTTCAACGGCGCGGCGCAATTTCTGTCGCTGCTATGGCCATTGCTTGCGCTGTGGTTCCTGCTGCATCCGGCGCATCGACTGAAGACCAATTGAACCGATCCCGGCCGGGAACAGCGCTGCGGTGTATCATGTAAGGCTTCCCGCTGCCAAGGAACTGGATGCGCCATGAGCGACACACCGTATTATCAACACCATGTCTTCTTTTGCCTGAACCACCGTGAAGAAGGCCGCCCATGCTGCTTTGACAAGGGCGCGCAGGCGGCGCAGCAACATGCAAAGCGCCGCATCAAGGAACTTGACTTGAGTGGCCACGGCAAGATCCGCATCAACCAGGCCGGCTGCCTGGACCGCTGCGAAGAAGGACCGGTGCTGGTGGTTTATCCGCAAGGCACCTGGTACACCTATGTCGATGCCCAGGACATTGATGAAATCATTGATGAGCATTTAATCGGCGGCAAAGTTGTCGAACGCCTGAAGATATGAACCGGCGCACCCAGGCTTTTACCATCGCCGGCGCCGCCGGTGCGCTCGAATGCGCGCTCGAGTTGCCCGATCCGGAAAAATTCGCCGCGCCGCGCGGCATCGCCTTGGTCGCGCATCCGCATCCGTTATTCGGCGGCACCATGGATAACAAAGTGACCACGACACTGGCGCGCACCTTTGCCGGCCTCGGCTATGTCGCGGCGCGGATGAATTTCCGCGGCGTCGGCAATTCGGCCGGTGTGCATGACGAGGGGCGCGGCGAAACCGATGACATGGCCTTGTTGTTAACCCACATGCAACAGCAATACCCGGCGATTCCGGTAGCGCTGGCCGGCTTTTCATTCGGCACGCTGGTGCAGGCGCAATTGCAGGAGCGCCTGAGCGCGCAAGGCACGCCGGCCGAACGGCTGGTATTGACCGGCACCGCGGCTGGCAAGTGGCCGGTGCCGCCGGTGCCCGCGAATACGATTGTGATTCATGGCGAACAAGACGATACCATTCCGCTAATCAACGTTCTCGACTGGGCGCGTCCGCAAGATTTGCCGGTGATCGTGATTCCGGGCTGCGATCATTTTTTTAATCGCAAGTTGCAACATATCAAGAATTTCGTGGTCGAAATGTGGCACCGGTAGCCGCGCAGCTTCATTTACGCCTAAGCAAGCACGGCTATAATTTCGTACTTTCTCGTTTTCAATCCTTTTCTGTTTTAAGCGCTCATTCACCCATGAAAAAAATATTCGTGGCAATTTTTGCCACCATTCTAACGTTCGCTTCACCCACCTTTGCCCAAAGTCTGCCATCGCCGACGCTGGCCGCCAAATCCTGGCTATTGCTCGACGCCACCAGCAACCAGGTGATCGCCGCACATGAACCGGATCTGCGCATCGAGCCGGCATCGCTGACCAAGATCATGACTGCCTACCTGGCCTTTGCAGCCATCCGCGACAAGCGGATCGACTTGAATCAGAGCGTCGCGGTGTCGGTGCGCGCCTGGAAAGTTGATCCGAGCAGCTCGAAAATGTTTATCGATCCCGCCACGCCAGTCAAGATCAATGACCTGCTGTATGGTTTGATCGTCCAGTCCGGCAATGATGCATCGGTCGCGCTGGCCGAGGCAGTGGCCGGCACCGAAGAAACCTTTGTCGCGCTGATGAACCGCGAAGCCGAGCGCATGGGCATGAAGTCGACCCGTTTCGGCAATTCGCACGGCTTGCCGAGCGCCGACAATTACTCGACTGCACGCGACCTGTCGATCCTGGCAGCGCGCCTGATCATCGATTTCCCTGAACTGTACAAAATTTATTCGACCAAGAACTATACCTACAACAAGATCACCCAGCCCAACCGCAACCGTCTGCTGTGGCTGGACCCGACCGTCGATGGCATGAAAACCGGCCATACCCAAGCTGCCGGCTATTGCCTGATTTCCTCGGCCAAGCGTCCCAATGCAACTGGCGAGCGGCGCCTGATCTCGGTCATGATCGGCACCACTTCGGACCAGATGCGCGCACAGGAAAGCCAGAAGCTATTGAACTGGGGTTTCCAGAATTTCGATACCGTCAAACTGTATGCAAAAGGCCAGGCAGTGGACACGCCGGCAGTCTGGAAAGGCTCGCTCAACCAGCTCAAGATCGGCTTCAACCATGATGTATATGTGACGATTCCAAAAGGCGTGGCAGAAAAGATGAAGCCGGTGCTCGAGCGCAAGGACCCATTGGTCGCACCGATTGCCCAGAACAGCAAGGTTGGCACGCTGAAGATGATGGTCGACGGCAAGCCTGTCGTGGAATTGCCGGTGCTGGCACTGGAGCAAGTCGACCAGGCCGGTGTCTTCGGCCGCGCATGGGATTCGGTGCGCCTGTGGTTCAAATAAGCAGCCCGGGATGACGCATGCAGTCGCTGTATGACGATCCCCTGGTCTACCTGAATGGCGTGCTGACGCCATTGTCGGAAGCGAAAATCCCGGTCCTGGACCGGGGTTTCATTTTCGGCGACGGCGTGTATGAAGTCATTCCACTGTATGCACGCCGGATGTTTCGCGCCGAACAGCACATGGCGCGCCTGTTTCGCAGCCTGGCCGCCATTGGCATCGCCAATCCGCATGACCTGTCCGAATGGCTGGCGCTGATCGGCCAAGTCACGGCGGTCCATCCGGCCAGCGACCAGCTGGTGTATCTGCAAGTCACGCGCGGCGTCGCCAAACGCGCACATGCATTCCCGGCTGATGCCACGCCCACCGTCTTCATCATGAGCAATGGCTTGACGCTGCCTTCGGCCGCGCTGCGCAAAACCGGCATTGGCTGCGTCACGCTGGACGATCTCCGCTGGCAGCGCTGCGATATCAAATCGACTTCACTGCTGGGCAATGTGCTGGCCGCGCAATACGCATTCGAGCATGATGCGGTCGAATCGATCCAGTTCCGCGATGGCTTGCTCACCGAAGGCGCGTCATCGAATATCTGGGTGGTAAAAGATGGCCATGTGTCGGGGCCGCCGAAAGACCGGCTGATCCTGGAAGGCATCCGTTATGGCTTGATCGAGGAATTATGCCGCACCGAAGGCTTGCCATTTTCGGCCCGGCCGATTACCCGGGCCGAAGTATTCGGCGCCGATGAAGTAATGCTGTCATCAGCCGGGCGCGAGCTGTTGCCGGTGACGACACTGGATGGCCAGCCAATCGGCAATGGCCGGCCGGGCCCGGTTTTTCAGCGCCTGTATGCCGCCTACCAGACTGCCAAGGCAAACTAAAGCCTCGCGCAGCACTTTGGCAGCTGGCGTAAAATACCCATTTAACCGCATCGCCGCCGCATCCGCCGCTTGTTTCGGGCTGCGGCAGGATGAATGATTGCATAAATGCCATGTCTGTACCGACCGATAGCCTGATTGAATATCCGAGCGACTTTCCCATCAAGATCATGGGTGTGATGCAGGATGCATTCGCGCAAACCATGGTCGAGATCGTGACGCTGCACGACCCGAGCTTTGATGCCGGCAAAATGGAAATGCGTCCTTCTTCGAAGGGCACTTACCTGGCGCTGACGGTCACCGTGCGCGCCACCAGCCGCGAACAACTCGACAACCTGTACCGGGCCCTGTCATCGCATCCAATGGTCAAGGTGGTGCTGTAATGCGTCGGCGATCTGCATCCGCCGCATGACGGCATCCACCACCGCTGTTGCAGATATGCTGGTGCGTCAACTCGGCCATGCCGACTACGAACCGACTTTCGCCGCCATGCGTGCATTCACCGATGCCCGCACCGCCACCACTCCGGACGAACTGTGGATCGTCGAGCATCCGCCGGTGTATACGCTGGGCCTGGCGGCCGATGCCGCGCATGTGCTCGATGCGCATGGCATCCCGGTGATCCAGACCGACCGCGGCGGCGAAGTGACTTACCACGGCCCCGGCCAAGCCGTGATTTATCTGCTGATCGACTTGAAGCGCCACCCGGAGGCACGCATGTTCGCGCGCGAGTTTGTGCAGGCGATTGAGCAGTCTGTGATCGACACCCTGGCGGCGTATAATCTGGCGGGCGAACGCAAGGCAGGCGCCCCCGGCATTTATGTGGCTGCCGGCGCCTGGCAAGGCGCGAAGATTGCCGCGCTGGGCTTGAAAATACGCGCCAGCGGCTGCACCTATCATGGCGTGTCGCTGAATGTCGACATGGACCTGGCACCGTTTTCGTGGATTAACCCGTGCGGCTACGAAGGCTTGAAAACCGTCGACATGAAATCCCTGGGCGTTACTGCACCCTTGTCAAACGTGCAGTTAGCGCTTGCTAACAGACTACTGGAACGATTGAAAGGATAGTCACGACGAGCATGGCACGCCCGGCGACAATCTTGCCGTAACTACCATGACCGGCGCGGTTCACAACATGGACTCGAATCCGACCGACAAGGCAGCTCCCGCCTACAACCCGAGCGAAAAGCAAAAAGGCGCCGGCAAGACCGCGCGCATTCCGATCAAGATCATTCCGGCCGAACGCCTGCCGAAACCCGACTGGATCCGCGTCAAGGCGGCGTCGCCGTCGACCCGTTTCTATGAAATCAAGGATATCCTGCGCGCCAACAAGCTGGTGACCGTGTGCGAGGAAGCCTCCTGCCCGAACATCGGCGAATGCTTCGGCAAGGGTACCGCCACCTTCATGATCATGGGCGACAAGTGTACCCGCCGCTGCCCGTTCTGCGACGTCGGCCACGGCCGCCCGGACCCGCTGGATGCCGATGAACCGGACAACCTGGCCAAGACCATTGCGGCACTGAAACTCAACTATGTGGTGATCACCTCGGTCGACCGCGACGACTTGCGCGACGGCGGCGCCGGCCACTTTGCCGACTGCATCCGCCGCGTACGTGAATTGTCGCCGAACACCCGCATCGAAATCCTGACGCCGGATTTCCGCGGCCGCATGGACCGGGCGCTGGAAATCCTTAATGCCGCGCCGCCGGACGTGATGAACCACAACCTGGAAACCGTGCCGCGCCTATACAAGGAAGCCCGGCCGGGCTCCGACTATGCCTATTCGCTGAACCTGCTGAAACGCTTCAAGGCGCTGCACCCGACTACGCCGACCAAGTCCGGCATCATGGTGGGGCTGGGCGAGACCGATGAGGAAATCCTGCAGGTGATGCGCGACCTGCGCGCGCACGATGTCGACATGCTGACCATCGGCCAGTACCTGATGCCGTCGGGCGACCATTTGCCGGTACGGCGCTACGTGCACCCGGACACGTTTAAAATGTTCGAGGAAGAAGCCTACAAGATGGGTTTCGTGCATGCGGCCGTGGGCGCCATGGTGCGCAGTTCCTACCATGCAGACCAGCAGGCGCATGGCGCCGGCATGACGATCAACATCGCTAAATAAGGCGTTCCGAGGCGTGCGCCCGGTGCGCACCATACCCTTCGATTACCATAATGTGTCGTGCGCGATGCGCATGACACGCACCCCTTCCGATTGCCACGGTAGCATTTTCACAACACTTCGCCGCATCGGTAGCGCCGCGCTTGACCCTCACACAACGTGAGGGTTTACACTCGCTGAGCATTATCACTGGCTTACCGGGAGACAGGCATGCAGCTGAAGGTGGGGGAATTGGCGCGGCGTACCGGGCTTACTGTGCGTACGCTGCATCATTACGACACCATGGGCCTGCTGGTGCCATCGGCGCGCACGGATGCCGGTTATCGCCTGTACAACCGCGATGACATCGCCCGCCTGCATGCGATCCAGGCACTGCGCCAGATTGGCATGCCGCTGGCGGAAATCGTCAGCCTGCTCGATGGCGCGGGCGAGCCGCTGCCGCAGATCATCGAACGCCAGCTGGGCGCGCTCGACCACCAGATTGCCAAGGCCAGTGAACTGCGCACCCACCTGGGGCTTTTGCAAACCCAGCTGGGCCAGGGCAACGAGCCGGACATGGGAACCTGGCTCGCCACGCTGGAATCAATGTCAACCTATGGCAGATACTTCACCGCAACAGAACTCAAGAAAATCATCGACAACTGGAAACGCGTCGAATCCGAATTGCCGCCGCTGCGCGCCGCCATCCTCGATGCCATGCAGCGCAAGATGCCGCCAGACAGCCTGGAAATCCAGCCATTGGCACGGCACTGGATGGATTTGAATAACCGCTGGATGGAAGGCGACTTCAGTCTGATGGAACGGTGGGGAAAAATGTATGCGCAAGAACCTGCTGCCCAGGGGCGCAATGGGATGGAGCCTGAATTGGTGAATTACATTGAACAGGCCGCCGCATTACGGCGCTGCGCACTGTTTCGGCATTTCACGATGGATGAACTAAAGCGCCTGAACGTATCGCTGGAAAATGAATGGCAAGCGTTTTCAACTCATCTCAGGAATCTGGTGCTGCAGAAGCCGCCCTTGAACAGCCCGCAAGCACAGGCCGCGGTCCATACCTGGAGCAGCCTGATCGACCGCACCGTCAATCACGATCCGGCTCTGCGCGAAAAATTCTTGAACGCGTACTGCACCGATGCGCTGCTGCAAGCCGGATCGATTCTTGACTCGAATTCTCGCGACTATATTCGCGCTGCATGGATGGCAAACGAAGCCATGATTGCCAGCCCGCCCAACAATGCATTTTTATAATAAAAAACAGAAAATCAGGGAGAGTAATCATGCACCACTCGCAGCGCTTCCATTCACTCGACAACTTGCGGGCGATCATGATGTGGCTCGGCATCGTGCTGCATGTCGCGGCCAACCACATGGTGGGCCAATCCGTGATGCCGTGGCGCGATAGCGAAACCACGCAGGTAGCGGACCTGGTTGTGGCATTCATCCATGCCTTCCGCATGCCGGTGTTTTTCATCCTGGCGGGCTTCTTTGTCGCGCTGCTGGTAGAGCGCCGCGGCTATGCCGGCATGTTGAAGCACCGCTTGCGCCGCATCGGCCTGCCCTTCATGGTTTTCTGGATGCCGATTTTTATCGGCACCACGGCACTCATCGTCGTCTATTTAAGCCTGATGCATCCTGAAACTTCCGGCACTCCCATACGCGCGTTGCCGGAAGATGTGCCTGGCGTGCTGCCGCTGGCGGCCGATGAACCGCGGCTGCGCACCCTGCATCTGTGGTTCATTTATTACCTGATGTGGTTTTGCGCATTGACTGCCGTGTGCGGCGTACTCGGCCGTTTTATTCCAGCCAACATCAAGTCAGCATCTTCCCGCTTCTGGTGCATTCTGGCGTCGAGATGGTGGGGCTTCATGGTGCTGACGCTGCCGCTGGCGGCACTTGGCGCCTATTACGCGAAAGGGATCGTCGTGCCGGACGGCTCCTTCATGCCGCGTTTCACCGAGCTGGCGCACAACGGTTTGTTTTATGTTTTTGGCTGGATTGTGTACCGACACCAGGACAGCCTGCTGCCGCTATATGCGCGGCACTGCTGGCGCAACCTGCTCGCGGGTCTGGCCTTTTTTATCGTCTCCATGGGATTGTTCAGTGCGCTCAATAAGAACCCGGGCCAGATCCCTTACCTGCCAAGCTGGATCGCCTTCGCCTTTCACTGCGCCAGCTGGTTGTGGAGCTTGGCGCTGATCGGCCTTTTCATGCGCTATCTGCCGCGCCAGAACCGTTTCCTGGCGTATATCTCCGAGAGTTCATACTGGGTTTATCTCGCGCATTTTTCCGCCACTGTCGGCTTCGGCGTGCTGCTGTACGATGCGCCGTTCGGCGCACTGACCAAGATGGCCATCAACATCGCCGCCACCACCATTGTGTGCATTGCGACCTATCATGTGCTGGTGCGGTACACGCCGCTTGGCACCCTGCTCAATGGCCGCAAGTATGCATTGCCATTCAGTCTGCGCACCATCGGTGTAGCCGGCGCCGTGCTGATGACATGCGGATTTGCATACACGCAAATCAAATTTTCCCAAGTCGATACACCGACCCGGTCTGAGCCGCCTGTGGCGGTTGCCGTGCCTGCCGACATCCAACAGTTTTTAAGCGATCTCGGCCGCGCCTATGGCAGTACTGACAGCGCCGACGTGGCGGACCATCTGGCCAGCGATTTCCTGCATCAGGGCATGGACCGGTCGGCATTTCTCGATCATTTGAAAAAGCAGCAGCGCTATCTGGGCCGCCTCGACATTACCCCGGTGTCACTCGAGGAAAAAAACGGCGCGCAGCGGCTGACCGCTTATGCAGTGGCGCCGTCGGGCGTGCTGGCGCCGTCGCTGCAACTGCTGCCGCTGCATGCCGGCGCGATGCTGACCAAGGAAGACGGGCGCTGGAAACTGCGCGGCAACCAGCACTACACTGAAGCCGGGCTGTACAAGGATGTCTCCACCATCGTGGCCGATTTCATCCCGTCGGATCTGGAGGCTTATCGGCGTTACCTGCCGGCCGGCTACAGCATGCCGCCACAGCCGTACGTCAGGATATCGGTCAGCAACTGGCACCAGATGGAAGCGCCGCAGTTGCCGTACCGGCTGGCGCAACTGAGCATCCTGGCCAGCAAGGATGGCGAAAATATCTGGTATCTGATCGCGCTGCCGGAAACCGACTGGCTGGCAGTCGAAGCCGGCAAGGCGATCGGCTTTCCCAAGTTTGTCACCGATATCGACATTGAACGCTCGCTCGGCAATCAATGGCATGTGGCGCTGCGTCACCAGGCCAAAGCGCTGGTCGATATTGCCTTCGATGGCGTCATCACCACCAAGACTTCAAGCTACCTGAAGGATTGGCCAAACAATGGCAACGACTGGCTGATCTTCGGCAAGGATGGTGCTGCGTTCAAGGCAGTCATGCATCCGCTTGCCACGCCCAAGCGAAACAAGACCGGCTGGGGCTGGATGACGGTCACGCCGCACGCCGGCCCATGGCAGGAATTGCTCAGCCCGGGCAGCCGCGCGCTGGGCGTAACGATCGATGCCACAGGACCCGCCAAGCTGCACCTGCATTCCGTGCTCGACATCCGGGTGCCGGACGACATCCGGCGCCTGCTCGACGCCACCACCGACGCCTGGGCGCGCCAGGACCTGGATGCAGTCATGGCCCAACATCATCCTGCCTTCAAGGTCACCAACCAAAGGGATCTGGTCGAGATACGCCGTCTGTTCCCGATGTCGCGGCGCTACGACTGGAAGGTCAAGGGTTTGCGGGAGGCCGGGAAATTCGCCTACCTCACTGCAGAGGTGCAAACCGATGCCGGCGCCTTTCCAGCAAATAGGCGCTTGATCAGGCAAAACGGCCGCTGGTATTTCTATGGCGACGGCGGCTCCTGGGAAGACCGTCCGCAAGTCCGGCCGGCCTCCGCTGCAGGCGCGGCGCCGGACGAGTTTGACGCGTACATGCAGCGCCAGGCGCAGCAAGTGCTGGCGGCAAACGACGACTTGTTTTTCGAACCCGTGCCCAGGGAAGAACTCGGGCCTTTCACCAGCCTGCGCAATGCCATGTTCAAGCCTGCCGGGCCGGGACCGTTTCCGGCACTGGTGCTGCTGCATGGCTGCAGCGGCATTTACTCGCGCAGCATGCGCTTGTGGGTCGAGGCTGCCGTCGGGCAAGGCTATCTGGTCATGCCCGTCGACAGCTTGCGCGACCATGTGAGCAATTGCAGCCTGACGCCGAAAGTCACTTATGGGCAGCGCATCCAGGATGCCTACGATGCGCTCGATCATTTGAGCAAGCTGCCGATGGTCGATCCGCAGCGCATTGCGGTTGCCGGCTTTTCGCAGGGCGGCACGGTTGCGCTGCTGCTGGCATCGAAGCGGATGTCATCGCCGTATGCGACGCAAAACCGTTTCGCCGCCGGTGTCGCGCTGTATCCGCTGTGCTTTATTTCTGCGCGCTATGTATCGGCCGATGTCGACTATCTGCGCCCCGATATCGACATGCCGCTGCTGGTGCTTGCCGGAGAAGAAGACACGCTGACGCCGGCATACGACTGCATTCCCCATTTGCAGGAGCTGGCACAGCAGGGCGCGCCGGTTGAATGGCATGCCTACCCCGGCGCCGCACATGGGTGGGACATGATCGGCGCCAGCGGCGCATCGCTGATCGATTACAAGGGCGACCGCATGACCTTCAGTTACGATGCCGCAGCAACTACGGATTCGCGCCGGCGGCTGTTTGATTTTCTGGAGCGGCGCATGACGCAGAAACCGCTGCGCCAAGCCGCTGCAGCCCAGACAAAACAGTAATGCATTCTGGATGGGGAGAGATCATGGCCGATGCGCGTGAATTCGATGCGCGCGTCCCGGTCACGTATAACGCAATCCGTAAGCCGGCGCCGTTTAGCCTGTTTCGCTATCTGGCCCTGCTGCCGGTCACGCCTGCATCTGTCACTGACGGATGAGGCGTCGGAATCGGCTATTGACTGCCGCGATTAAAACCCAGTCAGGCATCTGATCCGATCTCGGCCAAGACTTCCTGCAATTTATCAAGATCATACGGCTTTGGCAAGGAAGCCGCCTTAAACTTGAAATCATCTGACATGATGTTGCCGTAGCCTGAAGAAAAAATTATTTTCAGCGCAGGTGCGTCGTTGGCGGCTTTACGCGCCAAGTCGACGCCGGACATGCCGGGAAGGCTCACGTCGGTCAGCAGCACATCGAACCTGGACGACGCCAACGCATCCAGTGCGTCTTCGGCATTCGATGCGCCATGCGCGTGATGTCCGAGCATCATCAGCAGTTCGCACAGCATTTTTTGATTGTCTTCATTGTCTTCGACGACAAGAATCCGCAACGGAGACAGCGATTTTTCCATTGTGTGCCTGGCATTGCCGAATGCTGTCTGCGCTGCATTCATGCTCGCGCTGCCGTTGGCAAACATATGGCGGATTTTTCGTGCTAGATCTTCCCTGCGATACGGTTTGCTGATCAATTCCACACCGGGATCGAGACGACCGCCGTGGACAATGGCATTCTGCGTATAGCCGGACGTGAATAACACCTCGAGATTCGGGAACAGCTGTTTGGCCTGGCGCGCCAGATCCGGGCTGCGCAGCGGGCCAGGCATGACAACGTCAGTAAACAGCATGTCAATCGCTATGCCGCTTTGCAAAACAGTCAGCGCGCTTTGGCCATCGTTGGCTTTCAATACGCGATATCCGAGCTCGGACAACATGTCGACCGCGGTTGCCTGCACCACCGCATCATCCTCCACCACAAGAATCGTTTCGATGCCGCCCACGGCAGGCCCGGTCAGCACGTCCGGGATGTCCGCTTCCGGCTGATGGCAGCGCGGCAAATAAATCTTGATCGATGTGCCGCTGCCCAGTTCGCTATAGATGCGGATGTGCCCATTGCTTTGCTTGACGAAGCCATATGCCATGCTCAGGCCGAGACCGGTGCCTTCGCCTTCACGTTTGGTGGTAAAGAATGGCTCGAAAGCGCGCGCCATGATCTCCGGCGGCATGCCGGTTCCGGTGTCGGAAATCGCCAGCATCACGTATTGTCCGGCAGGCACATCCTGCTCCGACGATACATAGTGATCGTCCAGCATCGCGTTACCCAGTTCCAGGGTCAACTTGCCTTCACCATTCATCGCGTCGCGCGCATTGATCGAGAGATTGAGAATCACGTTTTCCAGTTGATTCGGATCGACCAGCGCATTCCATAAACCGCCCGTGACGATGGTTTCAATTTGAACCGACTCGCCCAGCGCACGGCGCAGCAAGTCATCCATGCTACGCAATATTCGCCCCAGGTTGGTGGCAATCGGCTGCAATGGCTGGCGCCGTGCAAACGACAGCAATTGCGATGAAAGCTTGGCGCCGCGATCGGCGGCATATGCGGCGCTCTGGAGCCGCCTTTGTGCTTGCGGATTGCCGGCCAGGCTCATCTGCAGCAGCTGCAGGTTGCCGGAAACAACCTGCAATACGTTATTAAAGTCGTGCGCCACGCCGCCGGTCAGCTGACCGATCGCTTCCAGTTTTTGCGATTGCCGCAATTGTTCATGCGCTCGCTCCAGTTCAGCGGTGCGCGCAACAATCCGCTCTTCCAGTGTCGTATTGAGCCCATGCAATGCCTGTTCGGCGCCAAGGCGTTCCTTCATTTCGTGCTGTAATGCCAGGTTGGCGCTTTCAAGCGCCTTGGTGCGTTCGCCCACTTCAGTGAGCATGCCGTTGAAGGCGTCGACCAGCACGCCGATTTCATCTTCAGTCGATTT
>JAKFFK010000097.1:0-14259 GCA_036675285.1 Paucimonas sp.
ATGGAAGTCAAGGCGATCGAGTTCGTGAAAAACGGCGCCGAGATTTATCGTAAGCAATAAGCCATAGGTAGCGCAGATGGAAATTGAATTGAACGGTGCGCCGCATCCGGTTGCCGTCAACCAGAATGTGCAAGAGTTGATTGCAGCGCTGGATTTATCAGGCAAGTCGCTGGCAGTGGCGATCAACCGCCAAATCGTGCCGCGTCATTTGTGGGCGCAGCGGGTCTTGCAGCCCAGCGACCGGGTCGATATCGTCAGAGCGATTGGCGGTGGATGAATGCGGGGTTTCGCGAAGCATGCTTCGCGCCGCATGAATCCGAAGCGCTTGCAAGCGCGCAGGTGGGTGAGGTAAATGTACTGGCTACCGATGGCGGGTTTCGCGAAGCATGCTTCGCGCCGCATGAATCCGAAGCGCTTGCAAGCGCGCAGGTGGATGTTCGTTTCGATTCCCTCCCCGTCAAGGGGGAGGGTTAGGGTGGGGATGGGTTAAATGCACGGTCAAACAAATGCCTTGGCAAAGCCCTCTGCAAGAAATTTGCGCGCTACCATGACGGACGCCGAGCAAAAATTGTGGAGCCGTCTGCGAGGCAAACAGCTGGGCGTAAAATTTCGTCGGCAGCATCCGTTTGGCTCTTATATAGTGGATTTTGTTTGTCTTGATCGTCGTCTGGTTGTCGAAGTTGATGGTTCCCAGCATGCGGTGAACCAGGCATATGACGAGGCGCGCACGCAGATGCTGGTTGCAGCTGGCTTTATTGTTTTGCGGTTCTGGAACAATGAAGTTTTGAATGAAACGGATGTGGTTGTACAGACGATTTGGAATGTCTTGAATCCGTCCCCACAAACCCATCCCCTCCCCAACCCTCCCCTTGAAGGGGCGGGAGTTAAAACAGAGGAAGCGTCATGAACCCGATTGATTTTCCAGGCAGCCAGCAAGACCAGGGTTTGACCATCGCCGGCAAGACTTACCGCTCGCGTTTGCTGGTCGGTAGCGGCAAGTACCGTGACTTGGATGAAACCCGGTGGGCAACTGAAGCCAGCGGCGCCGACATCATCACGGTGGCAATTCGCCGTGTCAATATCGGCCAGGATCCGAATGCGCCCAGTCTGCTGGACGTAATCCCGCCAGCCAAATATACGCTGTTGCCCAATTCCGCCGGTTGCTACAATGCCGCCGATGCGGTCTACACCCTGCAGCTGGCGCGCGAATTGCTCAATGGTCACAAACTGGTCAAGCTGGAAGTGCTGGGCGATGAAAAAACGCTGTTTCCCAACATGCCAGAAACCCTGAAAGCGGCCGAGCAGCTGGTGAAAGACGGTTTCGATGTCATGGTCTATTGCAGCGACGACCCGATTCAGGCGAAAATGCTGGAAGAAATCGGATGCGTGGCTGTCATGCCGCTGGCGTCATTAATCGGCTCCGGCATGGGGATCCTGAACCCGTGGAACCTGTCGCTGATCATCGAACAGTCGAAGATACCCGTACTGGTCGATGCCGGTGTCGGCACCGCGTCGGATGCGGCGATTGCGATGGAACTCGGCTGCGACGGCGTGCTGATGAATACGGCGATTGCCGGCGCACGCGATCCGGTCAGGATGGCGTATGCGATGCGCCTGGCAGTCGAGGCCGGGCGCGCAGCCTATCTGGCCGGACGCATTCCGAAAAAATTTGCTGCTGTACCCTCGTCACCAATGGAAGGACGTCCCGTATGAAGCGATCCAGCGTGCTAGTGTTTTCCGGTTCCGACCCCAGTGGCGGCGCCGGACTGCAGGCCGACGTGCAAGCGATTGCGGCGCTGGGCGCCCATCCGCTGTCGGTGGTCACATCGCTGACAGTGCAGGACAATGACCATGTGTATGCGGTGCATCCGATTCCCGCCGCCTTGCTGCAGCAACAGGCGCAAGCCCTGATCGACAAGATCGAGATCGCGGTGGTGAAGATCGGTATCGTCGGCAACCGCGCCAATGCGCAGGCGATCGCCGAGATCGTATTGCAACTGCGGAAAATCAGGCCCGACCTGCCGGTGGTGCTCGATCCGGTGCTGGCCAGCGGCCACGGTGATGCGCTGGCGCTTGACGACGCGGTCAACACGCTAGCGCCCTTGATGGCACTGGCGACACTGATCACGCCGAACCTGCCGGAGGCGGCTGTTCTTTCCGGCGGCGACCGCCGCTCCGATTCGCAGGCCGATGCCCTGCTCGCGCTGGGGTGCCAGCACGTGCTGATCAAGGGCGGACATGCGCATGACGACAAGGTAGTCAACCGCTGGTTTACCAATGGCGAATTCCGCTCCTGGACCTGGCCGCGCCTGTCCGGCGGCTTTCATGGCAGCGGCTGCACGCTGGCGTCGGCGATTGCCGCCTTGCTGGCCACTGGAAAATCGATGCCGGATGCAATTGAGGATGCGCAAGCCTATTGTCACCAAGCGCTCGAACATGCCTATTCGATCGCGGAAGGGCAGCGCATACCCAGCCGGCCGCGTCCGTACCTGAAGGTGGCGTGATGAAAGGCTTGTACATTGTCACCCCGGACTGGGATGACACGCAAAAAATGTTGGCTGTCACCGAACTGGCGCTGCAAGGCGGCGCGGCGCTGGTGCAATATCGCCACAAGACTGCGAATGCCGGCTTGCGCCGCGAACAGGCGGAGTGCCTGCTCGACTTGTGCCGCTCGTATCAGCGTCCGCTGATCATCAATGATTTCGTCGACTTGTGCCTGGCGCTGGACGCCGACGGAGTGCATGTCGGTGGCACCGATGCTGCAGTCGCAGCAGTGCGCCAGGCACTCGGACCGCAAAAAACTGTCGGCGCTTCCTGCTATGGCGACCTGCAACTGGCGCGTGACGCCCATCGGGCTGGCGCCAGCTATGTCGCCTTCGGCGGTTTTTATCCGTCGCGCGTCAAGAAGTATCCGGTCACCACATCGCCCGACATCCTGGGCCAGGCAAAGACCGGCATCCCGCTGCCGTCCGTCGTCATCGGCGGCATGACGGCCGACAATGCTGCGCCGCTGGTGGCCGCCGGCGCCGACATGGTGGCGGCGATCAGCAGCGTCTATCTGGCGGCCGACCCGCGGGCAGCAGCGCAAAAATTTGCCGCATTGTTTGCTGCGTGATTCTGCCGGCAAGTTGCGCCGCGCATCGATCATGTGACTGCAGCCAGCATGGATATTTCGGGCTCTTCCAGAAGCTGAAGGGCCGATACTAAGCGGCCCTGCAAATCCCTGGAAGCCGATTGCATCGGCAGCCGCAATGCCCCATCCATCAGCCCCTGATGCGCCAGCAAGGCTTTCACTGGCGCCGGATTCGGCTCGACAAACAACAAGCGTATCAATGGCAGCAGACGATGAAACAATTGTCGTGCCATCTCCAGTTCTCCTGCCTCAATCAGCTGGCCCAGGCGCACGAACCATTCCGGATGAATATGTGCTGATGCAGCGATGGCACCGGCGGCGCCCAGGCACAAGCTTGAAAAAATCTGGTGGTCTTCTCCGGCCAGCACCTGCATTTCACCGTCAGCAATCAGTTGCAGCGTCAGCCATGGGTCGCCGCCGCAATCCTTGATCGCAGTAATCCGGGGGTGCTGTGCCAGCGTGCGTATCGTTTCCAGCGTCATGTCAACGCCGGTGCGATAGGGAATGTTGTACAGGATGAGCGGCACCCTGGCGGCATCGGCCAGCAGCTCAAAGTACTGCACGATGCCGGCTTGCGAGGGCCGTATGTAACAGGGCGGCGGCACCAGCAAGCCGGCGACGGGCCGGCGCTGAATCGATGCCAGATGCGAGAAAACCGCATCCATTTGCGTACCGGCCAGCCCCATGACTACCGGGCAGCCGGGCACTGCATCGATGACCGCATCCAGTACCGACAGTTGTTCAGTGTCGTTCAGCGCGGCCGCCTCGCCGGTCGAGCCGCATACGACCAGTCCGGCGACCTTCGCAGCGGCAATGCGGCGTGCCAAACCCTGCAGAGCGGGGAAATCAATTTCGTGATGAAGAAACGGGGTAACCAGCGGTACCCAGATACCGTTAAAACCATGCATGACAAAACTCCCATAAAGTGACCGTCTAGTCACCGCCGGGAAGACTTGCAAGCAAGATTATGCAAAAAGAAGAGGAAAACCGGTTTGCGCTACCTGTCCTGTCAGCCCACCTGACGGGACAGCGCCCCGGTCAGATGAGCGACTGTTTCTTGGATTTACCATTGGCAACGGCATGCGTCGACCGGCGAGCGTCAAAGCTCACGGCAGAGGGGCAGTCGATGGCAAGGGCAAACATGTAGTTGATTGATACCCAAATATTGAATTTTGATTATCCGAACCGGGTGAGTGGATGTCAAGCCGCAACAAAGCTCCCTGTGCTTAAGCGTTGTATTAACTTGCAATATTGCATATCCAAGTATTTTTTCAAGCAAAAACCTTTACAACAAAAAGTAATCTTTTATAATTTCAGTCGTTGCATATTGGCAAATATTTATAAGTATTAATTGGGAGTGACATGCTGATGATTTCTCTTGCAAGTAAATATTTCCGCGCGTTGATTATGCTATTGCCCTTGGCCGGATGTGCGGCCGGCGTGGTATATGCGCCTGCCGAATTTACGCCGGTGGCAACAGCTGAGCAAACTTTGCTTCGAACGCTCGCAAAAGATGCGGCAATCAATTTTGATACGGGGTATTCCCGACCATTAAAAGCAGGTAGCCAATGGATGCGTATCGGCAGAGTCAGCCAAGGGGATGTGTATAAACCGCATAAAGACATTTTTGCTGTTGAAGGCAAGCATGTGCATGAAGCTTATCTGGTAATTGCAAGTGACACGCTGGTTGGCTTTTATTTGCCGGTAGAACGCAGTTTTTCATCGGTCAATCAAAAAGTTTCTTTGAGGTTTCAATAACAACAGGAGAGAAAGATGCGGTTTGTAAAAACAATGATTATCAGTCTGGCAATCGTACTGACAGGTTGCGCCGGTGGTGTAAAGCACAAGGATATGGCATCGGCAATTCCCGCACTGCAAGCTGACAAGGGCCGGATCTATTTTTTCCGCACAGCCAGCATGGTCGGTGCAGCCATTCAGCCAGCCATCATGCTGAATGGTGAGAAAGTCGGAGAATCGATACCGGGGGGCTTTTTCTTTGTTGATAGCAAACCAGGAAATCACGTCGTATCGACCAGTACCGAAGTGGAAAAGAAATTAACTTTTACCCTGGATAAGGGCGAAGTGAAATACGTCAAGACATCGATTGGTTTTGGCTTGGTTGCCGGCCGCGGTATTCCAGAATTGGCCAGCGCAGCCGAAGCCGAAAAGGAATTACCTGACTTAGGCTATACCGGTACCCCAATCGCCAAAAAATAAGTCGAAATAACGAGAAAAGTATTGCAGGGCTGACTACGGTCAGCCCGTTTTTTTAATCGCCAAAGTTCTTTTCCAGGCGTATTGGAACAAATGCCAGGATAGGCAAATTACATGGCGTTCGCGCGGCTATAATCGGGGGATGCAAAATCTTCTTCACAATCTCAATCCCGAACAACTTGCCGCAGTCACGTTACCTGCACAATCGGCGCTGATTCTGGCCGGTGCAGGTTCCGGCAAAACGCGCGTCTTGACCACCCGCATCGCCTGGCTGATCCAGACCGGCCAATTGGCGCCGAATGGTGTGCTGGCCGTCACCTTTACCAACAAGGCCGCCAAGGAAATGCTGTCGCGGCTATCGTCGATGCTGCCGATCAATACTCGGGGCATGTGGATCGGCACGTTTCACGGTTTGTGCAACCGCTTGCTGCGCGCCCATTATCGCGATGCCGCGTTGCCGCAAACCTTTCAGATTCTTGATTCGCAAGACCAGTTGTCGGCGATTAAGCGCTTGCTCAAGAGTAATAATGTCGACGATGAAAAATACCCGGCGCGCAACCTGATGTATTTCATCAATAGCGCGAAGGACCAGGGCCTGCGCGCCAAGGATGTCGACGTCTACGACGACTTCAACCGCAAGTTCGTCGAATTGTATGAGTTGTACGATATCCAGTGCCAGCGCGAAGGCGTGGTCGATTTCGCCGAACTGCTGTTGCGCACGTATGAATTGCTGGTTCGCAATCAGCCCTTGCGCGAGCATTACCAGGCGCGCTTCCAGCACATCCTAGTCGATGAGTTCCAGGATACCAATGACTTGCAATACAAATGGCTGAAGCTATTGGCTGGCAACCGCGGCGCCGTGTTTGCGGTCGGCGACGACGACCAGAGCATTTACGCATTCAGGGGCGCCAATGTCGGCAACATGGCGGCATTCGAGCGCGAGTTCCGGGTCGAGAATCTGATCAAGCTGGAGCAGAATTACCGCTCGCATGGCCATATCCTGGATAGCGCCAATACGTTGATTGCCAATAACAGCAAGCGCCTCGGCAAGAATTTGCGCACCGATGCCGGCCACGGCGAGCCGGTGCGGATCTTCGAAGCATCCAGCGATCTGCAGGAAGCGCAGTGGATTATCGATGAAGCCAAAAATCTGATTGCCGACGGCGCCGCCCGCAGCGAAATCGCGGTGCTGTACCGATCCAATGCCCAGTCACGGGTGATCGAGCATGCCTTGTTTTCCGCCGGGATTCCATACCGGGTGTATGGCGGCCAGCGCTTTTTCGAGCGCGCCGAGATCAAGCATGCAATCGCCTATCTGCAACTGATCGATAACCCGCACAATGATTCGGCATTCCTGCGGGTAGTCAATTTTCCGGTGCGCGGCATCGGTGCGCGCTCGATCGAGCAGTTGCAGGATGCGGCGCGCCAGTACGGCATTTCACTGTATGCAGCCGTGCCTTACGTGGCCGGCAAGGCCGGCGCGGTGCTGGGCGCCTTCGTCAAGCTGGTCGAGGGCGCACGTTTCGAGAGCCAGCATTTGCCGCTGCAGGAAATGGTCCAGGTAGTGCTCGACATGAGCGGCTTGCTGACGCATTACGGCAATGAAAAGGAAGGTGCCGACCGCATCGAAAACCTGGAGCAGCTGGTCAGTGCGGCTATGCTGTTCGTCTCCGAAGAAGGCTATGGCATCGATGCCCCGGCATTGCTCGGGCCCAAGAGCCAGGCGGTCGCCGGCGCGGCAATCACCACTGCAGACGGTATCGAGATCGTCGATGCCGATGCGCCGCTGGCAACCATCATGTCGCCACTGTCGGCATTCCTGTCGCACGCGTCGCTGGAAGCCGGCGACAATCAGGCGCAGGCTGGTCAGGATGCGATGCAATTGATGACCGTGCACTCATCCAAGGGACTCGAGTTCGATGCGGTTTTCATTACCGGTCTGGAAGAGGGCTTGTTCCCGCATGAAAATTCGCAGCAAGAAGAAAGCGGTGTCGAAGAAGAGCGGCGCCTGATGTATGTGGCGATCACGCGCGCGAAACGGCGGCTTTATCTGAGTTTTTCGCAAACCCGCATGCTGCATGGCCAGACTCGCTACAACATGAAGTCGCGCTTTTTCGAGGAATTGCCGGAGGCGGCATTGAAGTGGCTGTCGCCCAAGGTGCAGCATCACTGGTACGGTCATCAGCACAAGGCAGCCTGGGTCGATGTGCCTGAATCGGGCGCCAACAGCATTGCCAAGAATTTCAGCAAGAAGGATCTCGGCTGGCGCATCGGCGAATCCGTGAGCCATCAAAAATTCGGCGAAGGCGTGATCGTCAATATCGAGGGCGGCGGCGACAATGCGCGTGCGCAAATCAATTTCGGCCGCCAAGGCATGAAAGTGCTGGATTTAAGCATTGCGAAACTGGAAAAGGTGGCGCCGCGCCTGAGCAATTGATTCAATGCCGCTGGCAGGCAGTTTGAATATCAAGCATTGCTTTGCTCTGCCTCCGGCGCGGGGGCGGCGTCCAGCTGGTCGAATATCGATGCGTATATTGGATAGAAGGAGCAATACACCAGCGTCGGCAATATGAACGACAAAGGCAGCGACAGCAGCATCGCGACCGTTGGACTGACTGCATACGCAATGCCGACAATCGCGCGTGCCAGGGTAAAAATGGCTAGCCAGCTGATGCCGTAGACAATAAAGGCCTTGACCGACTTGAGCACGGCAAACAGGCTGTAGAACGCCGCTTTGCCGATGCTCATTTTTTTCCAGGCAATCAGCGGCGCCGCGAACCAGAACGGCAATATGACCAATAGATAGAAGCCGGTGGCAATCAGCATCGCCTCTTGCAGATTTGATTCCTGCACCTCCTTCGAATCCATCTTCAGCTTGCCTTCGACAATCAACCGAAACGTTCCATCATCAATGGAATTGAAAACCAGCGCAGCCAGTATCGCGGCAATCAGGTAGAACACGCCGACAACCAGCAATGAACGCAAGGCGGGAGAGCGGAAACTGGTCAGCAACAGGTTCGGGTAGACGCGTTTTCCTTGCCCGGCCTGGACACCGGCTTGCAGAAATGCCATCGACAATGCCGGCATCAGCAGCAATGGCAGCACCGGTCCGATCACAGGGATCAGGTTCAGCATCAGCATCAAAAACATGTAGCTGATGAACAGCGTCGAAAACTCGGCCGGCTGTTGGCGAAACAGGGCAGCGCCCTGCTTGATCCAAAGCCATCCGGCAGATGCAGGCAGGTTTTTCATGCTTAAAAAAGTGTGGGAATCGGGCCGGCAATGCGTTGCCGCAGAATGCGCTCGAAATGTATCGGATCGTGCGGCGTGAGCATCTCTGCATCACGCGGCAGATAAAAGTCATACAGCCGCGATATCCAGAAGCGCAAGGCGCCGGCGCGCAGCATGGCTTGCCATGCCGTCTGTTCATCCGCCGTAAACGGCCGCACGCGATGATATGCATCCAGCAATGCGCGCACGCGTGCAGTGTCGAGCACGCCGGTGGCCAGGTCAATGCACCAGTCGTTGACGGTGACGGCGACATCGAACAGCCAGGTGTCGCAGCCGGCGAAATAAAAATCGAAAAATCCGGTCAGCTTGTCGCTTTCGAACATCACATTGTCGCGGAACAGGTCGGCATGGATCGGGCCGTTGGGCAAGTGATGATAGGGCGCGGATGCGGCGAATGCTTCCTGAAAGTGCATTTCCGCCTTTAGCAAATGCTGGCCTGCATCGGATAGATAAGGCAATACGGTGGGCGTGGTTTGGTTCCACCAGTCGAGTCCGCGCAGATTGGGCTGGCGCATCGGGAAATCCTGCGCCGCCAGATGCATTTTGGCCAGCATCGCGCCCACTTCTGCGCAATGCACCGGCGCGGGCGTCAGTTGGCAGGCGCCTTTCAGGCGGGTCACGATCGCGGCAGGCTTGCCATGCAAAGCATGCAAAATCTCGCCACGGTCATTGGCAATCGGCGCCGGCACGGACACGCCATGCTGGGCCAGATGGCGCATCAGATGCAGATAAAACGGCAGTTGCGCAAAGCTGAGCTTTTCAAACACGGTCAATACGTATTCACCGGTTTGCGTTGTCAGGAAAAAATTGCTGTTCTCAATGCCGGTTGAAATTCCCTTGAGCGACAGTGGTTTACCGAGCGGGAATTGGGCCATCCATTGCGTGAGGTCATCCAGGCTGACCGGAGTAAATACTGCCATGAGTCAATATGATTAAAAAGCTCAGTCAACAACAACGAACATGACACAAATACATCATTTCTTTGTCGGCGGAGGTGTTGCGGTTGTTTTGGCTGCGGCGGGCGGCGGGGCAGTTGCTGCCGCTGCCTCCTGCGGGATTTGCTTGCCGCGATTGAGGTCGAAAGTCATGACTTCCCATTGGGCCGGTTTGGCAACGATACTTTGGCCGTCGCCCACCAATGCGGTGCCCGGTTGGTCACCGGGTTGAACCCGGTAGGTGCTGTTGCCGGTTGTAACCTTGACTTCGGTGCGTTTGCCGCCCGGGGCACGTTTTTCAGTGATCGTACTCTTGCCGGAGGGCGGGCGAATGGTGACGGCCGGCGCCTCGCCTTCTTCCAGTTTCTCCAGCCTGGGCGGGGGCGGTGCATCCCCGGACGAAGGGCGTTGCTGCGCCAGCACAGGCAAGGCTGCCGCGAAGGCGGCAATCGATACGCTGGCGATCAAGCAAATTCGAAACTGGTTCATAAAAATAAGGTGTTAAATGGAGATACGAAAAATCGGCTGGCAGTCTTTTCGTGAAAAGGCATGCCATTTATTCATTGTAGCAAACCGCACTGAAATTGCTTCATTTAATCGGCGCAAGCGTATGCCGGATGGTTCGAATTCTATAGATACAAAGCCTTTTGCCGGGCTTCGTCAGTCGGCTCAGTGTCTTCCGCTTCATAAAATGCAAAAATCGCATCAACTATATTCGACGGCTCATCGATCAATTGCACGATTTCCATATCCAGCGAGCTGATCATGCCATCCTTGACTAGCTGGTATTGAAACCATTCCAGCAAGCCGCGCCAGAATGCGCCGCCGACCAGAATTACCGGAATACGGCGGGTTTTTCTGGTTTGGATCAGGGTCAAGACTTCGGTCAGTTCATCCAGGGTGCCAAAGCCGCCCGGCAATACCACATAGGCATCCGCATACTTGACGAATGCGACCTTGCGCGCGAAAAAATGCCGAAAACTGATCGAGATGTTTTGCCAGATGTTGCTGGTCTGCTCGTGTGGTAGTTCGATATTCAATCCGACCGATGCCGATTTGCCTTCGAAAGCCCCTTTGTTGGCCGCTTCCATGATGCCGGGGCCACCGCCGGAAATGACAGCAAAGCCGGCATCCGACAGCCGACGGGCAATATCGACGCTCAGCGCATAATACGGGTCTTCCGGCTTGATGCGGGCCGAACCGAACATCGAGACCGCCGGTCGCAGTTCCGACAGGCGTTCGGTGGCTTCGATAAATTCTGCCATAATCGTCAACATATGCCATGATTCGCGCGCCTTCTTGGTCGTGGCGCGTTCAACGTCCGCCACTTGCCGCAGGCGCGGCACTTTTTTTCCGTCCAATTCCATATGCACAAAACCCTATTGTTAGTCGACGGTTCCAGTTACCTGTACCGCGCATTTCATGCGATGCCCGATTTACGCAACGCCGAAGGTGCCCCTACCGGGGCACTGTACGGGATGATCAACATGCTGCGCCGTTTGCGCAGCGACTATCCTGCAGCATACATCGCCTGCGTCTTCGACGCAAAAGGCAAGACTTTCCGCGACGACCTGTATGCCGACTACAAGGCAACCCGTGCTTCGATGCCGGAAGATCTTGTGCGCCAGATCGAGCCGATCCATGAAGCTGTCAAGGCAATGGGCTGGCCGGTCCTGATGGTCGACGACGTTGAAGCCGACGATGTGATCGGCACGCTGGCAGTGCAGGCAGTCGAGCACGGCATGCAATGCGTAATCTCTACCGGCGACAAGGATCTGGCGCAACTGGTCAACGACCATGTCACGCTGATCAATACCATGAGCAATGAAAAGCTTGATCATGCCGGCGTGGTCGCGAAATTCGGCGTGCCGCCGGCGCGGATTATCGACTACCTGACGCTGGTGGGCGACACGGTCGACAATGTGCCGGGCGTGCCCAAGGTCGGCCCCAAGACAGCGGTCAAGTGGCTGGCGCAATACGATAGCCTGGACGGCATCATCGCCAATGCCGACAAGATCAGCGGTGCGGTCGGCGACAATCTGCGCAATGCGCTCGACTGGCTGCCGCAAGCAAAAGTGCTGGTCACGGTTAAAACCGATTGCGACCTGGTCAAGCACATGGTATCGATTCCCGATTCGCTGAGCGCTCGTCCGCAGGACCAGGCGGCGATGGTCGACCTGTACCAGCGTTTTGGCTTCAAGACCTGGCTGCGTGAAGCAGCCGCCAATGTTGCTAGTGATGATACGGCTGCGCCGGCACAGGATGCAGTCCAGGGGCAGGGCGCACTGTTTGCCGCCGCGCCTGCATCAACCAATTATGAAACAGTGCTGAGCGAAGCGCAGCTGGCACACTGGCTGGAAAAGATCAATGCGGCTGCGCTGACCTCGGTCGATACCGAAACCACTTCCCTGATTCCGATGCAGGCGCAGCTGGTCGGCATTTCTCTGTGCTGCGAGCCGGGGCATGCCGCCTATATACCGGTGGCACACCGCTACCAGGACGCGCCGGCTCAATTGTCGCGCGAACGGGTGCTGGAAGCGCTCAAGCCGTGGCTGGAAGATCCGGCCAGGCCGAAAGTCGGGCAGCACCTGAAATACGACTGCCATATCTTTGCCAACCATGGCGTGCAATTGCAAGGCATCGTGCACGACACCCTGCTCGAATCCTATGTGTTTGAGTCGCACAAGAGCCATGACATGGACAGCCTGGCGCTGCGCCATCTGAACCGCAAGACCATCACTTTTGCCGAGGTGTGCGGCAAGGGCGCCTCGCAGCTGTGCTTTGATGAAGTGGCCATCGAGCGCGCCACCGAATACGCTGCAGAAGACGCCGACGTCACATTGCAATTGCATCGGGCAATGTGGCCGCAGATCGAGGGGGATGAAAAGCTGACATACATTTATCAGCAGATCGAATTGCCGACCGCGGTAGTGTTGCAAAAAATCGAGCGCAATGGCGTCTTGATCGACATTGCAAAGCTGGTGGCGCAGTCGGGCGAGCTGGGCCGGCGCATGCTGGAGATCGAGCAAAATGCCTACCAGCTGGCGGGGCAGCCGTTCAACCTGAATTCGCCGAAGCAGATCGGCGAGATATTTTTCGACAAGCTCAAGCTGCCGGTGGTGAAAAAAACCCCTTCCGGCACGCCATCCACCGATGAAGAAGTATTGCAGAAACTGGCCGAGGATTATCCACTGCCGAAAATCCTGCTCGATTACCGCAGCCTGTCCAAACTGAAATCGACCTATACCGACAAGCTACCGAAGATGATTGATCCGACTACCGGCCGCGTGCATACCAATTATGCGCAGGCGGTGGCGGTGACCGGCCGGCTGGCATCGAACGAACCGAATTTGCAGAATATCCCGATCCGCACCCTGGAGGGCCGGCGCATCCGTGAAGCCTTCATCGCCGCGCCCGGCAATCTGATTGTGTCGGCCGATTATTCGCAGATCGAGCTGCGCATCATGGCGCATATTTCCGAGGATGCCGCCATGTTGCGCGCGTTTGCCGAGGGCGAAGATATCCATCGGGCGACCGCCGCCGAAATTTTCGGCGCAGCGCCGGCGGATGTCACCAGCGAGCAGCGGCGTTATGCCAAGGTGATCAATTTCGGCCTGATTTATGGCATGAGCGCGTTCGGCCTGGCCGGCAACCTCGGCATCGAACGCTCGGCGGCGCAGCTGTATATCGACAAGTACTTCGCGCGTTTTTCCGGTGTGGCCCAATACATGGCCGATACCCGTGCCCAGGCCAAGGCGCGCGGCTATGTGGAAACCGTGTTTGGCCGCCGCCTGTGGTTGCCGGAAATCAATTCACCGAATGGTCCGCGCCGCCAGGGCGCCGAGCGCGCCGCCATCAATGCGCCGATGCAGGGCACCGCCGCCGATTTGATCAAGCTGTCGATGATCGCTGTGCAGGGCTGGCTCGAACAGGAAAAGCTGCAGTCGAAAATGGTGATGCAGGTGCATGACGAATTGGTGCTGGAAGTACCGCAAGCCGAACTCGAGCACATCCAGCAAAAGTTGCCGCAACTGATGGCAGGCGTGGCGCAGTTGAAGGTGCCGCTTACTGCGGAGGTGGGTGTCGGCAACAACTGGGATGAAGCACATTAAGAAAAATCAAGACCTGGGCGAAGTGGGGCGAAGAGGGACGATAAGATAGGTAAATTATTGCTATGCTTTTTTGCTGTTGCAAACAAGGGCAAGGCGCATCTTTGGGAGGGTGGCATGAAAGATTTCAATGAGGACTTCGACAGTCTGGTCGGCAAAACTTCCTTGCCTGATACGCTGGATCGGCGCCTGTTTTTGAAGGCTGCCATTGGTACCGGGTTTGCTGCAGCGGTGCTGCCAGTCTGCGCGCAAACCATGGTCAAGACCGATGCCGAAGGATTGACGGCCGGAGAAGTCACGATCACGGTCGATGGCCAGAAAGTGCCAGTCTACCGGGCGCAGCCGAAAGGCAAGACCAATCTGCCGGTGATCCTGGTAATATCAGAAATTTTCGGGGTGCATGAGCATATCGCTGATGTGGCCCGGCGCTTTGCCAAGCAGGGCTATCTGGCGCTGGCGCCGGAACTGTTCATACGCCAGGGCGATCCGGCTGCCATGCCTTCGGTTGCCCGGCTGATCAAGGAAGTCGTGGCCAAGGTGCCGGACCAGCAGGTAATGAATGACCTCGATGCCTGCG
>JAKFFK010000039.1:0-14199 GCA_036675285.1 Paucimonas sp.
GAAGGATATCTTCCATCAAGATAGCCGTAAACACTGAAAATGTGACATGCATCGATGGAAAGGCGTTGCCTGCCATGTCATTTTCTTTTAAAAAGGACATGGCAGGAAATTGCGACCAGTCGACATTCAAGGGTGGCACCGCGGTTGGCCAGAGAAGAAAGATGCCCAAACCAATTACGCTCAGCACAAATGCGGAAATAGCATACAAAGTGAATTCCTCGCTGCTCTTTAGAAGTGCGGGGAATAGTGAAACATATACCCAAAGTGAGAGATAAAGCGGCAGCATTGCCGGATGAACGCCAATTGCCCTATCGATTGCAGTAACCGGCATCATCGTGACCGGATACAAGGGATTATGCAGAATCCAGAAATAAACCATCATGAAAGCGCAACAGCCAAAAGTCGTGATGAGCATCTTGCGAACCCATAGCGTTCGAAGCCGCTGGAACAACTCGTCAGGCCATTTGCTTTGACCGACAATCCTGCTGGATGAATTAGGTATTGGAATCATCGTGGGATCAATTAGGAAAAACAGGCCAAAGTACGGTGCAATTCAACGCTCTGTTTTGTAGTATGCAGGTTGCATTTGTTCTCGGAACAGCCATGGAATATTTCCTGAATCGGAGATGATATGTCGACATTCATTTTAAACAATGAAAGTATGCAGAATTCAGTGGACCGACTAAGGTGCTTTTTGTGCGTTATCCAAATGTAGATATAACCCAATATATAGGGAGACTATATATGAATTCAGATTCTATTAAAGTCCTTTGGCCGCCCCTTTGGCAATGGCATTGCTCGTCGCTCTGTAAGGGCGCTGAATCTTCGCTTAAAAACGACCGCCACCTAAAGTCCAGGCTTTATCGTGCTTTTCCGTGACAAAGATGGGATCACGGTTATTCCCGCGCAAGATATTATGCAGCGGAAAGCCGGGAATGAAGTAGCAAGGTAATCGAGCCATGTCACAATGCCATCAAAAATTTTGAGCCTGACCCCGGTTTAGTTTTGCCGGTCGCCGCGTGAGGTGACGTGATATACAACGCCTGCAAATTCCAGTCTTAACGGTCTCGCCATTTTAGCTGCATGGATTTTTAATTTTAATATGTTTGAATGTTAGAACTGCCCCATTGGGCTTATTTATCATGGCATCGGTTTTGGCGGCAGTGGACAGATTCTATCGATGTTCGGAAACGTTTTGGTTTTGTCGGCATGGAGTTCCCCATGCAAGCGTTTATAGCAGGCGGCACGGGCAGGATCTTTTTCAATTCCATATTCTCCTTCATTAAAAATAGAATAAAGGTTATACAAGCTTTGGCTGTTGCCCAATGCAGCAGTTTTTTGATAATAAAAAAGGCCGCGTTCATTATTTTTTTCACCGATGAAAAATTGCCCGCCAAGACTAATGCCTGCCTTTTCATGCCCCTGCGCCAAAGCACACTCTAGCATTTGAATCGCGATCGGCATTCCCTTGTCCCGGTCAGGCGATACAGCAAACTCGCCGATTAATTTATCGCCCACCACATACTGCCCCTGCGCATTGCCTAGATCAGCTGCTTTACGAAAGTATGTCAAGGCAGCCAGCCGGTCCTGTTTCACCCCAATGCCTTGCTGCAGGAACACACCCATGTGGTAATAACCCAGACCCAAATTCATGGCGATCAAGCGCTCGGCATATTCCACTGCTTTGGTTTCATTAACCGGCATGCCTTCGCCAATCGAATAAATCCTTGCCAGGTTATTGAGCGCCTTGAAGTGATTGAGTGCGGCAGCTTTTTCGTAGGCGTTGACAATCGCCTGCTCCGTGCCTTCCGTGTTTTCTTTCTCCAGACGCCGTCCCAGCTGAAACCATTTTTCCGCCTCTTCATCGCGCTTTGTTGGCCACAGGTTCTTTTCATGCACGCACTTGAATTCCAGCGTTTTCCAGTCAATTTGTTCAGTTTCGTTCATGATTTTTTGTGCTTCACTTTGGTGACAGCCGAATATGTAGATCGGCAATAAGGCAAACATCCCGACACACAGGATATTTTTAATGGAGCGATTAGATGATGCATTATTCAACATGCGATTAATCCAACCCCTTGGCCGAATCCGCATCATCGAAAAATTCGATGAGCGGCGCGATCAAAGGTTGTTTGTTTTTCTTCGCTTTGCTGTTGTCGGCCATAATTTTCCCCCATCGATCAAACTCTTCTTCCATATTCTCCAGCGGTGCTTGCTTGGTATGAATCTTCCAAAGATGATCCCGCCACTGCTTGGTAAGCGTCGGCGAAGGACAGGCAATGGCGATCTCACTATCGCTCTCCATGCTGCGCGCGTTCACGTTGGCCGAACCGAGCGTGAAAAATATATCGTCTACCAGCAGCAATTTTGAATGCACGTAAATGTTGGTGTATTTCATGCCTTGCGGTGTATTTGCGCAGGCCTCCAGTGTGCAGATATGGATATTGACGCCCTCTAGATCGGTTTTGCGAAGCTGGTCCGGGTTCTTCGCATTGTCCTTTTCATTGATCTTGTCAATTTTCGGCATGCTGTCAGATTTACCAAATGCTTTAAGCATTTCGTAGGTTTGAAATCGGCCTTTTCCGTCTGGCACATTGATTACGGCAAAGACGTAAAAATCTTTATTCCATTTCGCCTGTTTTAATGCCCGCCGGTTTGAACGCAACAACATTGGAAATTCTTTGTAGCGGAAATACTGGTTTTCAAAATAAATATAGTTACGTGCATTGCACAGCGCCAATTGGTAGCTGTGCAATATTGATTTTTCTGCATTTTCTTCAGGCTGGGTCCGCGTGATTTGCGCGACTTCGGTTTTGCCACGGCTTTTGGCTGATTTTTCGAAATCTGCGGGTTTCAGCGTGTCGCGTATCGGTTCAAAATTGGTTCTTTTTTCATCGATCGGCAGAAAGCTTTCTGCGCTGTCCCATGCAGTGGAAAAGTTTTCGTTCAAATCAAACAACACACCGCCATACACACGACAGGAAACATCCTGCCACGGCCTGAAATTTTGGCGCGTCTCGGAATGATATTCGTGCGCATCAGTATCCCAATAGTCGCGCATCAGATTATGTCCCATCACGAAACCAACAGCGTGCTCCGGTAATTCATAATCAATCAGAATCATTTTTTGATGATGAGAAGCTGCCTTGCCCATTGCATAGGTACGTGCCAAATTATCCGTGCCATGCTGCTTCATTTGATCGTAATAAACTTTTAAATGATCCAGCTTGTTGAAATCTCGTGTTCGAAAATCAATCCAGGGCGGATGATAATTGAACCAATCTCGGTTGAATCGTTTCGCTTCGTCGTCACCATGGTTGATTGCAGCACTGTTTCTGCCACCGCTACCATATGCATTAAATTCATCTTTTTTCGTTGAGGATGAACCGCCGCCAGCCGAGGTTTGACCGCCGACCCCGGAACCCAAACCAGTATTGCCACCGCTGCCAAACAACCCATCTCCAGGAAGATTGTTTTCAAAGGCAGCGACAACCCAGTTTTTCCAGACCAAAATACGTGTCTCCACATGGTCTTTTTCGGCTTTTTTGTTTAGCAATTCACCAAGCCGCTCTCCCTTGGGGGGTTTCAAACGCATGCTCGGATCAAAACCCCAACTAATGATGCAAATGGATTTTTTGGCGTTGTTGATCGCATCGTAAACGGCACCGAATGCACGCTCGCCATTAATGAGCGGCTCAATCAAGACACCCGCACGTGGCGGATATTTACTTTCGCAGGTAAACCATGGTGGGGTAACGCAGACGTGCCGATTGTTTTCCAATGACAGATAGGATCTGTCTTCAGGTATTTTGAATCCAGCCATTTTTATATAGCCCCCATGTAAATTGATGCACGCTGCCTGTTATTTTTCAGAGCCGGACGCATTGTTGCTATTGCGTTTTAGCAGTTTTCGGAACTCGTCATTCTCTACACCATGCGGTGCCTTGTCCGACGCTTCATGCTCAAAGCTACGATAACCTTGATTGGCAAGTTTTTGATTGTTATAAGCGAGGGTATCATCAGAGAATTTTTCCAAGGCATCGACCATAAATGTCTGTCCTGTCGAGAGCACAATTTTATATTGCTGCGTTCCCTCTTTATGTTCCCACATTGCCGCGCCGTCTTTGTCGGTTAGGCCTTTTTGAAATAGGGCACCATCCGCATAGAGCTTATAAGGCTCGTCGGCAAAATTGCTCATTTGTTCTGGCAGTGCGCCGATGTTAAAACGCATTCTCCGTTTCAAAGGGTTTATTGTAGAGTCGGGAAATTCAGGCATTGCATACATCTGACTCGTCGGTCCACTCAAATCCTTCATCCCCGCCTTGAACTGCACTACCCTCGGCGCATGAATCTGTATGTTCCCGCCCGCAATCTTGATATACGCGCCACCCGCCGTCAGCAATACATGTTCTTTCGCAGCCGCCTCAACCTTCGCATGGGTGCTGCTGATATTCACATCCTTGTCTGCCGCCGCCTTCAATTCCGCGCTTTGTGCCTGTAGGTCCACCTTGCCGTGCGCGGCATGCAGCTTGATGCCACGGTCGCCCTGCTCTTTGCGCTTTGCTTTCGCATCGCCATAGGTAAACAAGCTGATCCCCGATCTGACCGCAGCCGCGTAATTGCGCCCCACCGTCACGCTCACATCCAGCCCGCCGACAATCGTCATCGAGGAAGCTGCCACATGCTGATCCGCTGGTGTGAGCAGCGCTACGCCGCCCGGCGCGCTCATCACCAGCTCCGGCCGGCCGAACGCGGTCACGGTGCCGGCACCGCCGCCTTCGGTAGATCCAATACCCTGCTCGGTCTGCTCCAGCGATTCGATTGGCCGCTGCAATACCTTTTCAGGGGATTCATGCTGGTCCTGATTGAAACTCTTGCCGACGAACGCATTGTGTTTCTGCGCGGTGTCGGCCAGGCTTTTTTGCAACTCCAGCGCCTGCCGCAGCTGCGCATGCGCTTCCTTCACATCCATCTGCGACGAGCTTGCATTGGGTCGCGCATCGGCACTCAATAGCAAGCCCTGCCCGGCTCTTACTGCACCGTAAGCTTCCGTGGTGAGTTCGGCGCCGTGGCCATGACTGGCTTGCCGCGCATTGTCGGTCTGGCGCTTGATGTGGCCAAGGTTTAGCTGCGCTTTTGTTTTTGTGGTCTGCAGCCGGGCGCCGACCTGCTCGGTGCTGTCGTCGAACACCAGTGCGTTATAGCCGCCCTGGCCGGATTGGCTCGCGCCAATTTCCTGGGTCTTGAAGCCGGACAGAATCGCATTGTGCGCATGCTCGCCGCTGCTGCCGGCAAACCAGGCTGGCGCATTGCCGGTGGCCGCACCCGCGCCCTGCGCATTCTGGTTGCCCTGGGCATCGTCCAGGCCCTGGCCGTTGTACAAGGAGCCGATCACGACCGGGCGGTCAATGTCGCCTTCCAGATAGTCGAGAATGACTTCTTGGCCAATGCGAGGCGTAAAACTGCTGCCCCAATTGGGGCCGGCTGCCGGCTCGGCCACCCGGACCCAGATGTACGCCGATTCATTGCCGGGCGCATTGTCGCCGCCCTGCGGATGAGCTCTGCGACTGCCGGACTGCGCGCCGCGCTGCCAGTGCATTTGTACCTTGATGCGGTGGTCGCGCTCGGTGGTCAGGTCCTGGCCACTGGTGCCCACCACGATCGCGGTGTGGATGCCGTGCACGGTCGGCTTCGGATGCAGCAGCGCGCCGCGCGCATCTTCAGAGAGCGGGCGCCACGGCACATCTGCGCGCAGCACGGTGAATTCATTGGCGTACAGCGCTTGGTCGCTCGCGGCCTTGAGCGTGCCTTGGCCGCTATCGGCCCTGGCCGGCTGGCGATTGCCGAATACGCCGTCGATCAGGGTGCGCGCCTGTGACGACAGGTTGTTGCGGCCGCGATGCTTGATTGATATGACGGCAAAAGTTGCGGCAGCATCACCATTGGCCTGCCGGTCGCGGTCATGGATCGCATGCTCGGTCAGCACAAACGTCGTGCCGGGCGCCAGCGTCCTGACGGTGCCGGTGCCGGTATAGGTTTTATTGCGCGCTTCCATCGCTTCGAGTTGCAGCCGGGCGTAGCGTTCGGCTTCCGCCTGATCGGTGAAATGGCGCTGACCAGAATGGTCGGTCGCGGTCAGTTCCGGCACTGCTCCGCTATCGTGGCTGGTGTGCTGGACATTGGCGACTACGCTGGTCTGGATCTCGTTCCAGCTGGCGACCGCCAGCGCGTTGGTGAGCACATGGCGCGCGGCTTGCCAGCCGGTGATGGCATCGGTTTGCTCGACCGCCGCCGCCCGATGAAAGCGGATCGGATTTTGCACATTGGGCGTGAAAGCCGAATTTGTATCGCTGATCACCAGGGTATGGCTGCCCAACGAAGCGCCGGCCGTGTCGCCGGTGTGCTCGAACCAGTAAAACAAGCCCTCCTCGGCCAGCAAGCGTTCGACAAAGGCCCAGTCGCTTTCCTCGAACTGGGTGCAGACATCGCGCGCAGCATATTGGGACGAGTCGGCAACAGCAAGACGCCAGCTCGGGACCAACCGGCCCTGTCCCTGGTAGTCGGCAAAGATGTCGGAAACGATATCCAGCGGGGATTTGTTTTGCCAGACGTAGCAATCGTGCCGGTAGCGAAGGAAGGCAGTCCACGGCTCCAGCTTCAGCCGATAGCGCGCCAGTCCGCCATCGGATGACAGTAGTTCGAATGCCGTCACATGGCCATGCACCGGGCGTAGTTCGCTGCGGCTTTGTTGCGTGAGGATTTCCAGCAGCGCCGGCTGACCCAATAGGCTGCCAAGGTCAAGCGCGGCGTCGGTGCACAGCACAGTGACTTCAAAGCAATAGCCTTGGCTCAGACCTTCTTCGCCGCGTATGCTTTCCACCAGCAGCTTGTCGGTGCCCAAGGGCGTGGTGAGCCGCAAGAAGCGGTTTTCCTGTGAAAAGCTGGTCAGTTGCGCCTGGAGGGCACTGACTGCCCGGTAAACGTCATCGCTCATGCCTGTTGTCTGTTCCTGAAATGTACCCGGCAACTGTTTTTCTGTATGAATTCGAAAAACAGTAGCAAACGATTCCCGCTAGCCAAATGTCATCTTCAATGGCTTGGACGAGGCAGATTTATATTGTCAAAAGTATAAAATTTCAAGGATCATAAAATATTTAAGAAACAATGTCATTAAATTAATAATTTTCCACCCATCACCAGTTGAAATTTAATTCTACCCAGAAACTAAATCTGTCAATTTCATAAAGTACCAAGCTACAGCACAGGCGGTTGCTCTGCGGTACTATTCTTGCCCATACTTTTTCTTTCTATTCCCATGCAGCAGCCAGCAGTCCGCATTGATACGCTTCTGGCATGGTTCTTCGTCATCGTATGGGGATCCGGATATCTCGCCAGCAAAGCTGGCATGCAATACGCTGCGCCGTTTACTTTCTTGTCACTACGGTATGCGTTTGGCATTCTTTGCCTGGTGCCATGGCTGATTGTTTCACGCCCCGCATGGCCGACCGGCAAACGCGATTATTTTCATATCTGCGTTGCCGGCTTGCTGATGCATGCGATTAATCTGGGTGGCAGCCATTACACGCAGTACTTTGGCATGTCGGCCGGCATTACCGCCTTGCTACTGGCAACGCAGCCGCTGTTTACAGCCGTGTTCGCCTCCAGAATGATGAATGAAAAACTGACTGCTTTTCAATGGCTGGGCGTAGTCATCGGACTGGCTGGGGTGGTCCTGGTGGTGTGGCACAAGGTCAACGTCCAGGCCGTCACTGTTGCCAGTCTGGTCGCTGTCACCGTATCGCTGGCGGCCATCACCAGCGGCACCCTGTATCAACGGGTGTTCTGTACCAACGTGGATTTGCGCAGTTCGTCATTCATCCAGTTTGCGATTTCGCTGCTGGTGCTGGCGCCGCTTGCGTACGGCATCGAAGGGTTTGTGGTCGAATGGAGCTGGACGCTGGTCTTGTCTATCCTGTTTCTGGTGGTACTGGCATCGATTTTGGCAGTCAATGTGCTGCACCTGCTGATGCGGCGCGGCCATGCAACCAAAGTCACCAGCCTGTTTTTTCTGACCCCGATCGTGGCGGTGCTGCTGGAATGGGGCATGTTCGACGTACTGCCGACCTGGCTGAGCATCGGCGGCATCGCGATCACTTGTGCCGGTGTCGCACTGGTGACCATGAGCCGCCACAGATAAGCCAGCGTGCCAGGCTAGTGAACAGCTCGGCACGATTCAAGCAGCATGCTATCGCATGCTGGCCCGCGTACTGGCCACCGCCAGGAAAATCTCGCGCAGGAAGATAACCAGCCCGCCGATAAAAGCAATCATCCCAAAAACAAACAAACCAGCAAGCAAGCCAGACAGCTTGACTGCCAGGAAGGCATCGACAAATGCAGTGGCAATGATCAAGCCGACAAATAATGCGCACAAGACCTGCGCTGTGAGAGCAAGATAAATCAGCCGCAAGCGGCGGCCGAGCAGTTTGAGCTCGAATTGAATCAACTCCACATTTTTCTGGCCAGACGGCTCCGGCTTATCTTCGAGTATGCGTATGCGGTCTACAATACGTGCCAGACGATTGGTCAGTACATTGATGATCGTGCCCACCGCTGTGAGTAAAAACACTGGCGCGACCGCAAGCTGGATGACTTGGGAGACATCATCGATTTTAATTAAAGGAAACAAAAAAACTCTCCGAGTTTGACCTCAAAATCATGCTTGGCCGCTGCGCAGTCGCAGTATGGCCATTTTTGTGCTGTCAGCATATTTTGCCTGAATCAGTTTGGGTAGGCAGACACCATTTCATCATCAGTGCTTATGCAAAGATCGATACTTTGGTATGCAGCAAAGCACTTGTTACCAGCTTGCTAACGCATTATGACGAATTTCCGACTGGATATAAACCATCATACGATGAAATTCGCTTGGGGCCAGATACGTGACAGCGACCTTCATTTGTAAGAAGAAGTAAGAAACCTGAACAGCCAAGCCATTTTGTTATCCAATGATTAGGAATTCATTTCCTACTGGTGCCAATATGAAACGTCTAATTGCCCCGCTTTTTCTCATAGCCTTGCTGACCGGTTGTGTGGCGGTGCCTTATGATACTTATGGCACATATCAATCGACTCCGGTAGTGTCCGGCTATTATTCAAGCGACTACTATTCTCCAGCGCCAGTCTATGTAAGACCGGCGCCGGTGTACGTCGGGCCGCCAATTCACTTCAGCTATAGCCGCAACTATAGCCCCCGCGTCCATCATTATGGCGGTGCGCGTCATGGTGCGCATCGCTCCGGTCATGGCAGAGGTGTTTCGGGACATCATGGTCACAGAGGCTCCCGAGGGCATGGTGGCCATTTTCGTGGCCGGTAGCGTGCACCAGGCCTCGGATAATGGGAACATGCCTCCCATTATCATTGGATGGCTTGACCCGTGACGATACACAGGTATACTAGTGCCACATTTACAATTCTTATCTCATGACTCAAGTGACTTGGCCATTCATGCGCTCGATCCGTTTATGTTCCATCAGGGACATGGGATCGTTGTGCCGAATTTTTCTGTCACCGCTCACTTTTTCGCCTTTTATTTCTTTCCTGCGGAACCTGGCATTGGGTAGTTGCAAGATGCAGTATTTCCCCAGGCTACACGCCCGCCTTTACTAGGCTCGGCGAGTGTATCGGAACCCAGTTGAGGTTCCTGGATTTCACTCCCGAGCCAATCCAGTCAAGCGCCAATTGACATGCTGACGCGTTCGCGCGTTTGCTACAGCATGACCATTCTCCGGACGCCCGCAAGGCTCCGACCATAGGAGGAAATTTCTCATGAAAAAACACGTTGACCCGATACAGCATGATGCTGGCATGCGTTCAAAGCATGCACTACATGCGCGCGACAAGCGTGCATTCGCGAAGCGTTTGATTGCACAAGGCGAATCCATGCGCAAGCGGATTTGTGCAGCTATTGCAGCCGGGCTTGCCCTGGTTGGCATTGCGGCGCTGCTCGGATAAGCAGGCCGGATGCACCATGCCGGGTCGGTAAAAGCAGCGCCGGATTCGAACCGACCCGGCAGTTTTCCAAATGAAAATAATTTTCCCTCTGACGTGACCCAGCGTTTCAATCGAAACCGCGAATATCCTCCCCTTTGACGCTAGGCAAGTGCCAGTGAAAACGGATCGCCAGCATGCGAAACAGTACGCCTCCGGCCAATGCGATCAGCATCGCCGCACTGGCCTGAACGCCGACCATCAGCATGGCAACATAGGCAGCGCCGGCCATGAGCGACACGCTCGCATAAATTTCTTTGTGCAGCACGAGCGGCGGCTGGTGACATAACAGATCACGCAAGAGTCCGCCAAAGACACCGGTAATCATGCCGGCAATGACGGCGATACTGTAATGCACCCCGGAGGCCAAGCCGATGTCGCAGCCGATAATCGTAAACGCGACCAGCCCGAGTCCATCGACAAATAAAAACAAGTTGCGCAGATGATGCAAGTGACTTACCGAAAAGGTCGTCACGATCGAGGCAAGCACCGTAATCAAAATATATTCAGGATGCGCAACCCAGGTAAGCGGATAGTGGCCAAGCAAGACATCGCGCACGGTGCCGCCGCCAAGCGCAGTGATGGTGCCGACCAGGCAAATGCCGAACACATCCATATTGCGGCGCATGGCCAGAATCGCGCCGGACATCGCTTCGGCGATGATGGCGACTATGAAGATGGTGGTGAGTAGCATCGGGGGTGCTTGATTGTTTATCGCTTGCGTGAAGGAGGCATCGGACGCAACGGATCAAGCAGGTGCGTCAATGCATTGTGATCCAGCTCGTACATCAGTGCGATCAGGGTGCCTAGCTCGCCGGATGGAAAACCCTGACGCGCAAACCAACCCAGGTAATGCGCTGGCAAATCGGCAATCAGGCGGCCCTTGTATTTCCCGTAAGGCATTTCACGGGTAAGCAGCAGTTGCAAGTGTTCGGAATTCATGTTTAGCGGATGCCTCCACAATTTATCCTGATCGCACAAATTTGCTACGCAAGACAATCAACCTGGGTATGGCGAAGAACACAGGTCCATTGCCGAGTACTTTCAATTGCTGCTGGCCGCACCGTAAAATTCGGCCAGCCGCTGACGAACTTGCTCCTGCACCGCCGGGGCACTCAATCCCGCTTCAGCACGGGTTTGGATTAAATGCTGCTGGCACTTGACCGGCCAGCCAAAGGCATCGTCATCGAGCGCAAACCAGTGTGTCGGCTTGCGCCGCTCGACATCGCCCCAGATCTGCATGCCACGCGGCATGGTATCGAATTCCGCTTTCAGAATTTTCGGATGCAGGAAAGTCGAGCCGATCACCCGTTCCCGCAGTGACGGCGACAATTCATGCTTGGCCTCGTTAAATCCCAATTCACGCACCCAAGTGGTCGACAGGACAATCTTCAGATCCGGCCACGGCGCCAGCAAATCCTCCAGAATCGGCATCCATTCAAAAAATATCCGGTCCGGCGTCTTGAGATACATGCCGCGCGTGCGATTGCGATAGACATTGCCGTCGTGCAGAACGGCGTCATAGTCGAGGTAACAAATTTTCATTGTGATGTTCGTTTTAGATGGAAATAAAGCGCATCTTGAAATTCCTGCCCTTGATATTCCCGGTACTCAAGCGCTCGAACGCCTGGTCGGCGATGCGTCGGTCGAGTGCGACATAAGTCATGAATTCGAAGACGCTGATCTTACCGACCTGTTCCTTGGTCAATCCGGCGTCACCAGTCAATGCGCCAAGCAGATCACCGGGGCGCAGCTTGTCTTTCTTGCCGCCCATGATACACAGCGTAACCATCGGCGCGCGCAACGCTGCGCCCGGCCCCTCTTCCACCGCAGCCAGGTCAAACCATTCCACCGGTCGCTGCTGGTATTCCTCGATCAGTTTTACCCATTTCTTTTCATTCGGTGCACACAGGCTGAGCGCCAGGCCTTTGTCCTGGCCACGGCCGGTACGGCCAATGCGGTGGATATGCACTTCCGTGTCTTTCGATACATCGACGTTGATTACCGCGCCCAGGGTCTGGATATCCAGGCCGCGCGCCGCGACGTCGGTGGCGACCAGTACCGAACAGCTCTGGTTGGCAAACAGCACCAGAATTTCATCGCGCTCGCGCTGTTCCAGGTCGCCATGCAGCGCCAGTGCCGAAAAGCCTTGCTCGCGCAGCTCGTCGGCCAGTTCCCGGCAATGGATCTTGGTATTACAAAACGCCAGGGTCGACACCGGCTTGTAGTGGTTCAGCAGCCGCGCCACGGCTTGATTGCGTTCTTCATAGCCGATTTCGTAGAAACGCTGCTCGATCTGGCCGACTTCATGCTGGGCCTCGGCGGTGACCTCCACCGGGTCGCGCAGAAATAGCGCGCTCGACTTGCGGATATCTTCAGGATAGGTTGCGGAAAAGAGCAGCGTCTGGCGACGTGCCGGACAGGCGCTGGCGATCCCGGCGATCTCTTCATAAAAACCCATGTCGACCATGCGGTCGGCTTCATCCAGCACCAGGGTTTGCACAGTCGCCAGATTGATGCTGCCGCGCCCGATATGGTCGCGAATCCGCCCCGGCGTGCCAACCACGATATGGGCGCCATGCTCCAGTGATGCCATTTGCGGACGCATCGGCGCGCCGCCACATAGCGTCAGCACTTTGATATTGTCGGCAAAGCGCGCCAGCCGGCGCAACTCGTTCGACACCTGGTCGGCCAACTCACGCGTCGGACACAGCACCAGCGCCTGAATCGCGAAATAGGTCGGATTGAGCTTGTGCAGGATGCCGATGCCGAAGGCGGCGGTCTTGCCGCTGCCAGTCTTGGCCTGGGCAATCAGGTCGCGGCGTTCCAGGATCACCGGCAGGCTGTGCGCCTGGATCGGCGTCATTTCATGGTAGCCGAGCGTATCAAGATTGGCGAGCAGAGCCGGGGCCAACGGCAGACTGGAAAACGAAAAATCATTCATGATGGTCCCTTAGGAAGGGTAAGACAGTCTAACAGCCTGGCCGAAAACTGACCGGCAACTGCGTGGCGCCGGCCCTGCGTGCTGCGGAAAACAAAAAGCCCGAGCACAGGCGTCGGGCTAATGAATTGTTTGGTTGCGGGGACAGGATTTGAACCTGTGACCTTCGGGTTATGAGCCCGACGAGCTGCCAGACTGCTCCACCCCGCGTCTGAGGGTGCAAATTGTACAGGCCATCGGCCATTCCGGCAACCTCAATTTGGCGCGCCCGGCACAGGTTAACCAACGCAGGCTGCCGATATGGTTCAGAATACGCATGATGCGGCTTCCCTCGCAACACGCGCTGATGGGAAAAGCGAAACAATGAACAAATTGGATTAAAGCAATGACGATGACCTATGAAGAGTATTTGAACGAAGTCACGACGCTTATTTTTGAGCGCTACAACGTGAGCGAAGCTGACGCCGTCAAGTATGTCGTGCGAGCCCAGGCTGCGGATTTCTTCACCTTGCACGACGATGAGCCGTCAATGCGCACCCAGGAGCGCGCCGAACAGGATGCCAAGACGATTTTCGAGCAGCGCAACAAATCCAATCCCAAGGCATTTCGCAAGTGAGGCCGGATGGCCGCGGCGTAGATTGCGCCATCCCTGCTCCTCTTTCACGCATTGAATTGGTCTGTAGATATACATGAAAACGCCCAAAAGAATCCAGCCGCTGGTAGACGAAGGTCTGGTCGACACGGTAGTCCGCCAACTCATGAGCGGCAAGGAAGCAACCGTCTATGTGGTGCGTTGCGGCGACGAGATTCGTTGCGCAAAGGTTTACAAGGACGCCAGCCAGCGCAGCTTCCGTCAGGCCGTGTCTTATCAGGAGGGCCGCAAGGTAAAGAATAGCCGCCAGGCCCGGGCCATGGAAAAAGGCACCCGTTACGGCCGCAAGATGGCCGAAGAAGTTTGGCAGAACGCCGAAGTCGATGCCTTGTACCGACTGGCTGCCGCCGGCGTACGTGTGCCGACGCCGTATATCTGCTTCGAGGGCGTGCTGTTGATGGAACTGGTCACGGCCGCCGACGGCAACGCCGCGCCGCGGCTCAACGACGTGGAACTTACCGAGGCGGTGGCCCTGAAATATCATGCACAGCTGCTGCACCAGGTGGTATTGATGTTGCGCGCCGGCGTGATTCATGGCGACCTGTCCGAATACAATAT
>JAKFFK010000220.1:0-2302 GCA_036675285.1 Paucimonas sp.
GGGCATGATCGACTGGAAAGCATTTTATGCGCAAGAAAAACGCAAGCGCATCGCCTTGCCGACCTATCCATTCGAGCGCAAGCGCTACTGGGTAGATATGCAAAAAAATCAAGCGCAGGCGGGCGCTAAGCTGCCTGTTGCCGACTGGTTCTGGCAAGCGGCATGGCGGCTCGACGAACGCAAGCCGGCTACGCCGGCGAGCGGCGCGCTAGGTGCGGTTTGGCTATTTGTCGATGATCAACAGTATGGCGCCGATGTCGCGCAAGGCTTGCGATCCAGAGGCACGCGCGTCATTACCGTGCATCATGGCAGCACATTTGCTGAAATCGATGAAAACTGTTTTCACATCAATGCGGCCAACAGCGCTGAATACCGGCAATTGGTTGCCCGCCTGCTGAGCCACGACGCCGCGCCACAATCCATCGTCCATTGCTGGAGCCTGTCGCGCTCGGCGAGCGAGGAGCAGCAGCTCGTCAATGGCCACTTGAGCTTTGTATATCTGGCACAGGCCTTGCAGGCTGAGAAATTCGACGAACAGGTCAATATACTTGGTGTGACCAGCCAGCGCGAAGCGGTGCTGGCGGACGATGGCATCGATTGCATGCAGGCGCTGATTGCAGGCCCGTCAAAAATCATTCCATATGAATGTCCCAGCATGCGTTTTGTCACGCTTGACGTCAACATGTCGGCGACTGGGGCTGTGGATTTTGCCCGTTTTGCAATCTGCGAACTGGAACTGCTGGCCGAAAAGTCTACGGATTCGGCGGGCACGTTCAATTCATCGGTCGCACTTCGGAACCAAATGCGTTTCGTCAGGGACTTCGTGCAGCTGGATACTGCCAAGCCTGCTGATCAAGATACGCAGCCTGTGGGTATTGTGAAAAATGGTGTCTATCTCGTGACCGGCGGCTTGGGCGGGGTCGGCATGGTGCATGCCCAGGCATTGGCTGCATACCAGACCCGTCTTGTGCTGTTGCAGCGTACTGCATTTCCTGCCGCTGCAGAATGGGATGCCATTCTGGCAGACCCCGCAAATGCCGCTTTGCTCAAGGAACAGATCAACGGCATCCGTTCGCTGCAGGCGGCTGGTGCGCAAGTGCTGGTGTTGCAGGCCGATGTCGCCGACGCCGGGCAACTGGCTCAAGCACTGGCACAGACCAGACAGGTCTTCGGATCAGTCGACGGGCTGATCCATTGCGCAGGCTATGGTGAATTTGTGCCAATCAAGGATACCTCGAAAGAAGTCATCGAGGCCGTGCTGGCACCCAAGGTGAGCGGGACCAGGCAGCTGCTGGCGGCTCTTGCCGGTGAAAACCTGAGTCTGGTGTTGCTGTGCTCCTCGATGTCGGTGGCAACCACCGGCTACGGCCTGGTTGGCTATGTCAGCGCCTGCGCCTATCTGGATGCATTGGCGCATGCCCATTTGCGCAATGGCGGCAATCCAGCTACCCGTTTCCTGTCCATTAACTGGGATGTCTGGAGCACGCCGCAACAAACGATCAAATTGCAGCAAGATAGTGTCCAGCTGCAGCGCATGCAGGATAACAAGGCAGCGATTTTGCCGCGCGAAGGCATTGACGTCATCTACCGTGCGCTGGCTTGTGGCCAGCCGCAAGCCATCATCTCGACCACTGATTTCCAGCAGCTGCTGCGCAAGAACAGGAAGATGTCGGACGCATTAATGGCCGAGGCCCTCGATGACGGCAGCACCGATTTGCAGCAAGTCCATTCATCGATGTATGAGCGGCCCAGCCTGTCGACCGAATACGTGGCGCCGAGCAGTGCGGATGAAATACTGCTGGCAACGATTTGGCAAGAAACACTTGGCATCAGCAAGATTGGCATCAATGACAATTTCTTCGAGCTGGGCGGTGAATCCCTGCTGGGCGTCAAGATTGTCGTGAAGGCCAAGAAAATGGGCTTGCTGATCGATCCCAAGCAAATGTTTGCGACGCCGACCATTGCACAAATCGTGCAAAACCTGAATGCATCGAGTGCGTTGGTCGTCGATCAATCGCAAGTCAGCGGCGAATCGGCATGTACGGCGGTTCAGCAGCAATTCCTGGATGCATCCTGGGCCAACAAGGATCACTGGAATGTCGGCATTGTGCTGGATATCGAGCAAGCGATTACTGAAAGCCAGCTCAAGGATATTGGCACAACGCTGATCGGACAGCATGACGTGTTGCGCTCGCACTTCAGCCGCAATCAAGCAGGGCAGTGGCGCCAGCATTACGACGCAGCCAGTATCGATGGCAATGTCGAATACATTGACCTGTCGTCGTTCGACCGGCCGGCGTTT
>JAKFFK010000036.1:0-2262 GCA_036675285.1 Paucimonas sp.
CTGCTCGGCGATTGCTTCAAGGGCTGGCTGGCGGTATGGCTGGCACAAAAATTCGGACCGCAGTACGGCATCGGCGATGCCGGCATTGCGATTGTCGCGCTGGCCGTATTTATCGGGCACTTGTGGCCGGTATTCTTCAAATTTGTCGGCGGCAAGGGCGTGGCCACGGCATTGGGTGTGCTGCTGGGCTTGAACATTTGGCTGGGCGTGGCGACACTGGTGACCTGGCTGGTGATTGCCTATGCAAGCCGGTATTCGTCGCTGGCAGCATTGGTGGCCAGCGTGTTTGCGCCGTTCTATTATGGTTTGCTGTTGAGTATCAGTGGTTCGCTGTTTGGTATTAATGGCTCGCTGTTTGGTATCAATGTAAAACTACTGGCAGTACTGGTGATGAGCGGGTTATTGCTCTACCGTCACCGCGCCAACATTGCCAATCTGCTGGCCGGCAAGGAAAGCCGGATCGGCAGCAAGAAGCCCTGAGCTACTGTCGCGCTGCGCTGACTACAGTAGCAGGAAGCACAACATCGCGACGATGGTCGGCGGCAGCGCCGCCGCCAGCAAGCCAAGCGGACTGATCGATTCTTCATGGAAGCTGCCCTTCAAAATCGCAAAGCCGGCCGGGTTCGGCGCATTGGCGATCACGGTCAAGCCGCCGCCGGAGACGGCGCCGGCCACCAGCGCATATTTCGCGGTATCGGATAAGCCTTCCACCAGTGAACCCAGGTAAGTCAGCGCTGCATTGTCGGTGATTGCGGTCAGTGCCGTTGCGCCAAAAAACAGCACGGTTGCATCCATGCCTGCCAGCAGCGGCTGCAGCCACCATTGCTGCTGCCCGCCCAGGATCACCAGCCCGGCCAGGAAAAATGCCACCAGCAAGCCTTCGCGCAGCATCAGCGGATCCTGGTACTTGTGATAAGCCTCGGTGAACCCGAGAAAAAACAGGAACAGGCCAAAGAAAACTACCGGGTGATGACTGAAAACCACCACCCCTGCCAGGAACAGCACATGCACGGCAGCCACGATCAGCGGCACCGCTGCCGTATCGTCGGTTTTCGGCATGCTCAGCGCTGCCAATTCCTTGCGGAACAACCAGGCGGCGCCCAGCGCATTGATGCCGACTGCCAATGCCGCCTTCCAGCCAAACATGCTCAACATGAAGCTGAGGTCCCAGCCCCATTTGGCCGCTACCATCAATACCGGCGGCGCTGCATACGGGGTCAGCACGCCGCCGATCGATACGTTGACCAGCAATATCGCCAGCGTCACGTATTTCAGGCGTTGCGATATTTGCTGTTGATAATACCGGTCGCGCAGGATCAGCGCCCCGAGTGTCATGGCGGCCGGCTCGGTGATGAATGAGCCGAGCAGCGGCACCACCGACAGGCAGACAATGTAATAGCCAACCGGCGCCGACAGCGGCACGAAACTGGCAATCACGTCCACCAGGCGCTTAGCTAGGTAAAGGATCGGCCGGGTGCCGGCCATCACCAGGATCACGAACACGAACAGCGGTTCGGTCAGGTTCTGATGCTCCAGGTAGCCGATGGCGGAGGACATGTCGGCTGACGCAGCAATGAAAAGAATCAGCACCATCGCCCAGAAGCCGAACACGACTTCCACTTCGCCAAGCAGGTGAAACAGGCCGGCATGCCGCGGATGGGTGTGCGACAGGTGGTCGAAGAATTTGGTGGAAAAAGTGTGCAGCACCGCAATGGCGAACAGGGCGGCGCCGACATACTGGATTAGTTGTGAGACAGGCATAGTGGATTTCCAGTGAAGATCGTCCTATTGTCCCATATCCGGTCAAGCGGGCGGAAGCCGGACGCGGCATCAATTGGCGGGATGCAAATCGGTCGGCGTGGAACCCACAGGGTGGATCGAAACCCGCAGCAAATTACGCCGGCGGCAATTCATCCAGCGGCCAGCGCGGGCGCACTTGAAACGCATAATCGCGGGTGGCTGCAGCCGGATTGCGCTCGAGCCGCAGTGCGCCGGCAAACGCAATCATCGCGCCATTGTCGGTACAGAATTCCAGTTCCGGATAAAACACCCGGAAGCGCTTCTTGGCAGCAGCCGCATTCAGCGCCGCGCGTAACTGCGCATTGGCGCCGACGCCACCGGCAATCACCAGCCGTTTCATGCCGGTCTGCTTCAATGCGTCGATGCATTTGGCCACCAGCACCTCGACGATCGCATCGACAAAGGCGCGTGCGATATTGGCCTTGTCCTGGTCGCAGACATTGGCCGGATGTTTTTTCACCA
>JAKFFK010000261.1:0-2260 GCA_036675285.1 Paucimonas sp.
GCAAGTTTGCCCGCACCAAGCTGGCCGACCTGTCGCCATCGCGCGATGCACGCATCATGGCCGGCGTAATTGTGTCGGTACGTACCCAAATGACCCAGCGCGGCAAGATGGTGATCGTGACGCTCGACGACGCCAGCGCCACCGTGGATGTGACGGTGTATAACGAATTGTACGATCCGAACAAGCGTCTGTTCAAGGAAGACGAATTTCTGGCAGTCCATGGCAAAGTGTCGGAAGACCGGTTCTCCGGCGGCTTGCGCATCACCGCAGAAAAGGTGATGGACATTGCCGCGGCCCGCGCCACCTATGTGAAGGCGTTGCGGCTGTCGATGAATGGCCAGGCCGACGCCAGAAAATTACGCGAAATGATTGCGCCTTTCCAGCAGTCGGAAGCGGCGTGCCGCATTATTGTGCAATATACGAAAAACGGCGCGCTCGGCGAAGTGCAGCTGTCGGACGACTGGCGCGTGCGCGCCGACGATGCATTGCGCAGCAAGCTGTGCGAATGGCTGCAGGAAGAAAACGTCTGGTTCGAATATTGAGTGGTGGCGTGGGGAAGCCTGCGTACCCTGTCACGAGGGTGCTTACATTACTGCCTCACCGCGCGTGCACGGCACTACTATTCTGTCGGTCTCCTTCTCCTTCAAGGGGGTGTAGCGGGGAATTCAGGCGGTCCACCGCCTGCCCGTGAAACGGCTCAGGCTTACCAGCCTGAGCTTCCGTCTGTGGATGGGGATGGATTTTTGAAAGCGCACAGGCCGCAAATACGCCCGACCAGGCGCGCGACATAGCGCGGCACCGGGACCAGCAGACGCGGTGCCAGTGCCACGATTGCCAGCAATAATGTTTTTCGACGTAACTGCGCAGCCTGTTTCATGCCCGCATGCTTACCGGTAAAAATGAGCTTGGATTGAGCGTGGTGATAGCCGCGGTAAAATTCGGCGCGCAGCGGACTATTGCCACGTACCGAGCCGCGCGACAGATGTTTTACCGTTACATGCGGCGCCACAATGATGGCTTTGCGCTTAGCGAACGCGCGCTGACACAGATCCTCGTCTTCGTAGTACAAGAAAAAATCCTCGTCGAAAAACCCCACTTCTCGCATCACTTCCATGTTCAGAAGCATCACTGCGCCACTGACAAAGCCGACACAGCATGGCCCTTCTGTTGCCGGTCCTCGTGAGCGCCAATGGGAACCCGGCCAACGGTAGCTGATATCGATCTCGCCGCCGCGCCGGATCAGATGCGGTGCGATGATGGCCGCATCGGGATTGTCCCGGGCGACCTCTAGCAATTGCGTCAAAAAATCCGGCGCCGGCAGGCAATCCGGGTTGAGCAGCAGCGCGTAGCGGGTTTTTGCCTGACGCAGCGCTCGGTTGTTTGCCGCGCCAAAGCCGAGGTTGCGATCGTTGTGCAGCACCAGTGCATTCGGCAATTCGGCTGCAGTCATTGCCAGGGTATCGTCATTGCTGGCATTGTCGACCACTGTCACATGCGGCAATGTTGCGAGCGTAGGCGCCAGGTCGGCGATGCAGTGGGCACTGTTGTAGGTGACGACAATGACGGTGACGTCGGCAATTGTAAGCGGCAAAATCATTTTTTTCGCCGGATTTCAGCTTGGATTGTATTCACGCTTTATACATTTCTATAAAAATCATGTCGGACAGGCGTTGAAAGAAGATCACTTGATGAATAAATTTTGCTCTCATTACGATGCTTCTTTCAGTTTGGACGCTTCCGGTCGCATGAGGCTGCCGGTACACGGGCTTTTGCGGATTTTCTGCGATTTAGACGAGCCCGATTAATGTCTTTTAATAAAACCATGAATCGCTCGCCAATGTGAAGCCCGGCATCCTGCATAAATTCCAGCGGCGTACGTGCGCGTCTTTTCTGCTGGCCTTTATAGACCATGGCAAGTATGTGCTGCCAGGCCTGTACTGTGTGCGACACATTGTGATGCATGAGGATATGCGCACGCGCGTTGCTGTTTAGACGTTCACGATTTGCCGGGCTTTCGATTAGCGAGCAAATTGCGTGATACCAGACTACTGGATCATTCTCCACAAGCAGGCCGGTTTCCTGATCCACTATCACATCGCGATAGGGACTGACATTTGAACAAATCACCGGCGTGCCTGCCATTGAATAATCCAGATACTTGATGGCGCTCTTGCAACTACTGAACAAGGAGTTATCCAATGGAATTAAACCGATTGGGTTTGTAAAAGACGCAATCAGTCCGATAAAGCTGGTTTGCGGA
>JAKFFK010000281.1:0-13816 GCA_036675285.1 Paucimonas sp.
CGTTGCGGCGCCCGTGAATCAAAACCCGTAAGTCACTTTCAGTCAACATCCTGTCACCGCCAATGGACCAATTCGCTAAAGAAACCATCCCAATTTCTCTCGAAGAGGAGATGCGCAAGAGTTACCTCGATTACGCGATGAGCGTGATCGTCGGCCGTGCCTTGCCGGACGTGCGCGACGGCTTGAAGCCGGTGCACCGGCGCGTGCTGTTTGCCATGCACGAGACCAATAACGTATGGAACCGTCCGTACGTAAAATGCGCACGCGTGGTCGGCGAGACCATGGGTAAATACCATCCGCACGGCGACCAGTCGATCTATGACACGCTGGTGCGCATGGCGCAGCCGTTTTCGCTGCGGTATATGCTGGTCGATGGCCAGGGTAACTTTGGTTCGGTCGACGGCGACAACGCGGCAGCCATGCGTTACACCGAGTGCCGACTGGACAAGATTGCCGGTGAATTGCTGGCCGATATCGAGAAGGAAACCGTCGATTTCGTGCCGAACTACGACGGCAAGGAAAGGGAGCCATCGGTCTTGCCGACGCGGATCCCGAACCTGCTGATCAATGGCTCTTCCGGTATCGCGGTTGGCATGGCGACCAATATCCCGCCGCACAACATCACTGAAGTCATCAACGGCGCGCTGTACGTGCTGCGCAATGCCGAGTGCACGATAGATGAGCTGATCGAGATCATTCCGGCGCCGGACTTCCCAACCTACGGCATCATCTATGGCGTATCTGGCGTGCGTGACGGCTACCGTACCGGCCGTGGCCGAGTCGTCATGCGGGCCAAGACCCATTTCGAGGAATATGGCAAGGAGGGGCGCACCGCGATCATCGTCGACGAGCTGCCTTACCAGGTCAACAAGAAGTCGCTGCTTGAGCGTATTGCAGAGTTGGTGCGCGACAAGAAGCTCGAAGGCATTTCCGACATCCGTGACGAATCGGATAAATCCGGCATGCGCGTGGTGATCGAGCTCAAGCGCGGCGAAGTCGCCGACGTGGTGCTCAACAATCTGTACAAGCAGACCCAGCTGCAGGACACCTTCGGCATGAACATGGTGGCGCTGGTCGATGGTCAGCCAAAGCTGCTGAACCTGAAGCAGATGCTGCAGTGCTTCCTGTCGCACCGCCGCGAAGTGGTCACGCGCCGTACCGTGTTCGAATTGCGCAAGGCGCGCGAACGCGGCCACGTGCTCGAAGGCCTGGCCGTGGCGCTGGCTAATATCGACGATTTCATCGCGATCATCAAGGCTGCGCCGACGCCGCCGATCGCCAAATCCGAACTGATGGCGCGTGCCTGGGATTCATCTATGGTGCGCGAGATGCTGGCGCGTACTGGCGCCGACAATGCCGGCGGCATCGAGGCATTCCGCCCCGAAAACCTGCCCAAGCATTACGGCATGCAAAACGACGGCATGTACAAGCTGTCGGACGACCAGGCACAGGAAATTCTGCAGATGCGTCTGCAGCGCCTGACCGGCCTGGAGCAGGACAAGATCGTCAACGAATATCGCGATGTGATGGCGCAAATCGCCGACTTGCTAGATATCCTGTCCAAACCGGAACGCGTGACCATCATCATTACCGATGAGCTGACTGCCGCCATGAACGAATACGGCGCCGGCAACAAAGATGTGCGCCGTTCGCAGATCGAGCTCAACACTTCGGACCTGGAAACAGAAGACCTGATCACGCCGCAGGACATGGTGGTGACCCTGTCGCATTCCGGTTACATGAAGTCGCAGCCGTTGTCCGAATACCGCGCGCAAAAGCGCGGCGGCCGCGGTAAGCAGGCCATGGCGACCAAGGAAGAAGACTGGGTCGAGCATCTCTTCATCGCCAATACCCATGACTACATCCTGTGCTTCTCGAACCGTGGCCGCCTGTACTGGCTGAAGGTATGGGAAGTGCCGCAAGGCTCGCGCAATTCGCGCGGCAAGCCCATCGTCAACATGTTCCCGCTGCAGGATGGCGAAAAAATCACCGTGGTGCTGCCGCTGTCGGGCGAAAACCGCACGTTCCCGGAAGACCGCTACGTGTTCATGGCGACCTCGCTGGGCACCGTCAAGAAGACCCCGCTGAACGACTTCAGCAATCCGAGGAAGGCCGGCATCATTGCGGTAGACCTGGATGACGGCGATTTCCTGATCGGCGCCGCGCTGACCGACGGCAAGCATGACGTGATGCTGTTCTCGGATTCCGGCAAGGCAGTGCGCTTCGATGAAAACGATGTACGGCCGATGGGTCGTACCGCGCGCGGTGTGCGCGGCATGAACCTGGAAGAAGGCCAGCAAGTCATTGCGCTGCTGGTTGCCGAAAACGAGCAGCAGTCGGTCTTGACCGCCACCGAAAACGGCTATGGCAAACGCACGCCGATCACCGAGTACACCCGTCATGGCCGTGGCACCAAGGGCATGATCGCGATCCAGACTTCGGAACGCAACGGCAAGGTGGTGGCTGCAACGCTGGTCGAAGCATCTGACGAAATCATGCTGATCACCACCGGCGGCGTACTGATCCGTACCCGCGTGGCCGAAATCCGCGAGATGGGCCGCGCTACCCAGGGCGTGACCCTGATCGCGGTCGAGGACGGCACCAAGCTCTCCGGTTTGCAGCGCATTCTGGAATCGGACGTGGAAGTAGATGTGGATGTTGAAGAAGAAAACGGTGGCGCTGCGGAGGCAGAATGACCGTCTATAACTTTGCGGCCGGTCCGGCGGTATTGCCCAAGGAAGTGCTGCAGCAAGCTGCTGCCGAAATGCTGGACTGGCATGGCAGCGGCATGTCCGTGATGGAAATGAGCCATCGCGGCAAGGAATTCATTTCCATCTATGAAGCCGCCGAGCGCGATTTGCGCGAGCTGCTGGGCGTGCCGGCCAATTACCGGATATTGTTCATGCAGGGCGGTGCGCTGGCACAAAATGCTATCGTGCCGCTGAACCTGATCGGCCGCAAACAGCAGCCGGCGGTGGTTGATTTCATCAATACCGGTTCCTGGTCGGCCAAGTCGATCAAGGAAGCCAGGAAATATTGCACGGTCAATATCGCGGCCACTGCGGAACTGAACCGGTTTTCCGCGATTCCCGTGCGCGACTCCTGGCAGCTGTCGAAAGACCCGGCCTACGTGCATATATGCACCAATGAAACCATCGATGGCATCGAGTACCATTTCGTGCCGGAGATCGCCGCCGAAACCGGCAATGCGCCGCTGGTGGCAGACATGTCATCGAACATCCTGTCACGCGTCATCGACGTGTCGAAGTACGGCGTAATTTATGGCGGCGCGCAGAAAAATATCGGGCCGGCAGGCCTGACCATCGTCATGGTGCGCGACGACCTGATCGGCCACGCCTTACCGGTTTGCCCTTCGGCATTCGACTGGAAACTGGTAGCGGACAACGATTCGATGTACAACACGCCGCCGACTTACAGTATCTATATCGCCGGACTGGTGTTCCAGTGGCTCAAGCGCCAGGGCGGCGTGGCGGCGATGGAGCAGGCCAACATCGCCAAGGCCGAGCTGCTGTACCGTACACTGGACGCCAGCGACTTCTATGCCACCCGCATCGCCAAAGACTGCCGCTCGCGCATGAATGTCCCATTCTTCCTGAGGGATGAGTCATTGAACGATGCCTTTCTCGCCGGCGCCAGAGACAGGAAACTGCTGCAGTTGAAGGGGCACAAGTCGGTCGGCGGCATGCGTGCTTCGATCTATAACGCCATGCCGATCGAAGGCGTTCAGGCGTTGGTGGATTATCTGAAGGATTTCGAAAAGAAGCACGGCTAGAACTCCTCTTCCTTTGCTGGCGGCAAGAGCGGGGACGTGCTGGTTCTTTTCATTGTTTGCGAATGAAACCCACCTCCATCCAATGCGGGAATAGGGACTTGCAAGTCTCTATCGTTTCGCAGGCGCGGGGCGGTGCCTCGCAAAACCCCTGCTCCAACCCCTGTAAGGGACGGAGTGATATGACTGCGTGATGACAACATGGATAAAAAACTCAAACCGCTGCGCGAACAGATCGATGCAATCGATACGCAAATCCTGGATTTGCTGAGCCAGCGTGCGCGTATTGCGCAGGAAGTCGGGCATCTGAAGGCGGAAACCAATGCGCCGGTATTTCGCCCGGAACGCGAGGCGCAGGTGTTGCGCAGTGTCGCCCAGCGCAACGGTGGGCCGTTGGCGCCAGCCGATGTCCAGACCATCTTTCGCGAAATCATGTCGGCTTGCCGCGCCCTGGAAAAGCGCGTTAGCGTCGCCTATCTTGGACCGGCCGGCACCTTCAGCGAACAGGCGGTCTACCAGCAGTTCGGCCATGCAGTCGAAGGTGAGCCGTGCGTATCGATTGACGAGGTGTTCCGGGCTACCGAAGCCGGCACCGCCGATTTTGGCGTGGTGCCAATCGAAAATTCCACCGAGGGCACGGTCAATCGCACCCTGGACCTGTTGTTGCAGACATCGCTGTCGATCAGCGGCGAACTGTCGATCCCGGTGCACCACAGCCTGATGACCCGCACTGGCAGCATTGACGGCATTACCCGCATCTGCGCGCATTCGCAGGCGCTGGCACAATGCCAAGCATGGCTGAATCAGCATTATCCGCTGATCGAGCGGCAAGCCGTAGCATCCAACGGCGAGGCTGCGCGCATCGCCGGCGACGATCCGAGCGTGGCGGCGATTGCCGGCGACATCGCCGGTGAAAAATATAATCTGCAAATAGTGCATGCGCATATCCAGGACGATCCGCACAACCGCACCCGCTTTGCTGTCATCGGCCGGCTGCACACCACGCCCAGCGGTAATGACCAGACCTCGCTGGTGTTGTCGGTGCTGAACCAGGCCGGCGCAGTACATAATCTGCTCGCGCCGCTTGCCAGCCATGGTGTCTCGATGACCCGCTTCGAGTCGCGTCCGGCCCGCACCGGCACCTGGGAATATTATTTCTATGTGGATATCGAAGGCCATGTCCAGGACGCGAGCGTCGTCAAGGCGCTCGATGAACTCAAGCGTAAGGCAGCGTTCTTCAAGGTGCTTGGCTCCTATCCGGTCAGTTTGTAACTCATGCTGAGCTTGTCTTGCGCTCTTTGCGGGATGCGTGAGCAATCAAGGCAGTTTTTGGAATTTTATTATGTCGAATCATTTCGGACCCGATTACGTGCGCGCCATTGCCCCTTACCAGGCTGGCAAACCGATCTCGGAAGTAGCGCGCGAATTTGCGCTGGATGAAGCCAGCATCATCAAGCTTGCTTCCAATGAAAATCCATTGGGCATGCCAGAGTCGGCAAAGCAGGCGATGCAGCAGGTAATGGCCGATATCGGCCGCTATCCGGATGCCAACGGGTTTGCCTTGAAAGCCACGATTACTGCCAAATACGGCGTGCCGTCGGACTGGATTACGCTGGGTAACGGCAGCAATGACATCCTGGAACTGGCTGCCCATGCGTTCGTGCAACCGGCCCAAGAAGTGATCTATGCGCAATACTCGTTTGCCGTGTATGCACTGGCGACCCAGGCGGTTGGCGCACGGGCCATCGTTGTCCCGGCAAAAAATTACGGTCACGACCTGGCAGCCATGGCCAACGCCATTACGGCCGATACCCGGCTGATCTTCATTGCCAATCCAAACAACCCGACCGGCACCTTTATTGCCGCCGCCGAGCTGGAAGCTTTCCTGAAAGTGGTGCCGCCACAGGTCGTGGTGGTGCTCGACGAAGCGTACAACGAATACCTCGCGCCGGAGCTGCAATACGAATCGGTCGAGTGGGTCCGGCAATACCCGAACCTGCTGGTATCGCGCACCATGTCCAAGGCCTACGGGCTGGCCGGCTTGCGAGTCGGTTTCGGCATTGCGCAGCCAGCCGTTACTGATTTGCTGAACCGGATTCGCCAGCCCTTCAACGTCAATTCGCTGGCGCAGGCGGCCGCCATTGCGGCACTGACCGACAATGCCTTCTTGGCCAAAAGTGCGCAAATCAATACCGATGGCTATCGCCAGCTGACACAGGCGTTTGACGCGATGGATCTGGAATATGTGCCGTCGTACGGCAATTTTGTGCTGGTCCGGGTCGGTAGTGACGAGGGGGCCGGCGCGCGTGTCAATCTGGCGCTGCTACGACAAGGTATTATCGTGCGACCGGTCGGTAATTACGGCTTGCCGCAGTGGTTGCGCATTTCGATTGGCTTGCCGCATGAAAACGCTGCTTTTATCGATGCGCTGAAAAAGGTATTGGCTTGATGTTGCCCACGGCATTTTCGGGGCAGTCCGGCATGATGGTTTCCATTGACCAGCGGGTTGCGCGTTGAAAAAAATCGCTATTTTCGGTGTCGGCTTGATCGGCGGCTCGTTTGCATTGGCCTTGAAGCAGGCGCGCGCAGTGCGGCAGGTGGTCGGCGTCGGCCGCACTGCCGCCACGCTGGAACGTGCCCGCGAGTTGGGCATTATCGATGTCGGCAGCACGTCGGTGGCAGAAGCACTGGCAGATGCCGAACTGGTATTGATTGCCGCGCCGGTGGCGCAAACCGAGTCTATCCTGGCATCGATCCAGCCGCATTTGCAGCCTGGCACCGTCGTCACTGATGCCGGCAGCACCAAGGGCGATGTGGTGGCGGCTGCCCGCAAGGCGCTGGGTGAAAAGATTGGCCAGTTTGTGCCCGGCCACCCGATTGCCGGACGCGAATCGAATGGCCCGGATGCGGCCATCGCCGATCTGTATGTCGGCAAGAAGGTGGTGCTGGCGCCGCTGCCGGAAAACGCCGCGCACGATGTCGAGCGGGTGGCAGCTGCCTGGCAAAAATGCGGTGCGCTGATCCACCGGCTGACGGCGCAAGAGCATGATCGGGTGTTTGCCGCGGTCAGCCATTTGCCGCATTTGCTGGCTTATGCGCTGGTCGACGATATTGCCAAAAAACCGCACGCGGATTTGCTGTTCCAGTATGCGGCCAGCGGTTTTCGCGATTTCACCCGCATTGCCGGCTCATCGCCGGAAATGTGGCGCGACATCAGCCTGGCCAACCAGGCTGCGCTAGTCACGGAGCTGGATGCTTATATCGCGCAATTGAACGCTTTGCGCGGCTTGCTGGCCAACGGTAACGGCAGCGCGCTGCAAGCCGTGTATGCAAATGCGCAGCAAGCGCGGCACAACTGGATCCGCACCATTGAAGCGGCCGAACAGCACCAGCAGGATGGTGGCGATTGAGCCGAAATTGAGCCGACTATGAAACATTATCCGCATCATCTCGATTTGCCTCCTATCATGCATACGCGCGGTGTGGTGCGCCTGCCAGGCTCGAAAAGCATTTCCAACCGGACCTTGCTGCTGGCAGCGCTGGCCAATGGCACCACGCAGATCATGGATTTGCTGGCGTCCGACGATACCCATGTGATGCTGATGGCATTGCAAAAGCTCGGGGTCAAATGGGAGCAGGACGGCGAATCGCAAAATTATGTCGTTCATGGTGCACAGGGCGCCTTTCCGGTGCACCATGCCGATCTGTTCATGGGCAATGCCGGCACAGCGATCCGGCCCTTGACTGCCGCGCTGGCTGTCATGGGCGGCGACTACACGGTGCACGGCGTGCCGCGCATGCATGAGCGCCCGATCGGCGACCTGGTCGATGCCTTGAATGCGGTCGGCACGAAAATTGAATACACTGGTGTGGAAGGCTTTCCGCCGCTGCACATCCGGCGTGGCCACTTGCATGCACAGCGCATGCAAGTGCGCGGCAACGTATCGAGCCAGTTTTTGACAGCCTTGTTGATAGTCGCGCCATTGATGGCGCGTGAACATGCGGTCACGATTGACGTGATAGGCGAGCTGATTTCCAAGCCTTATATCGAAATTACGCTGAATTTGATGCAGCGCTTTGGCGTCACGGTGGAACGGAACGGCTGGCAGTCATTCACGGTACTGCCTGGCCAGCAATATCAAGCGCCCGGCGTCATTCATGTCGAGGGCGATGCGTCGTCGGCATCGTATTTTCTGGCTGCCGGCGCGATTGCCGGCGGGCCGGTACGGGTGGAGGGCGTGGGTCGGGACAGCATTCAGGGCGACCTGCGGTTTGTCGAGGCATTGCAGCAAATGGGAGCCAGCATCACCATGGGCGATAACTGGATTGAAGCGCAGTCAAACGGCGTATTGCGGGCGATCGATGCAGATTTCAACCATATTCCGGATGCCGCCATGACGATTGCCGTGGCTGCCTTGTATGCCGATGGGCCGAGCACCTTGCGCAATATCGGCAGTTGGCGGGTCAAGGAAACCGACCGGATCGCCGCCATGGCGACCGAATTGCGCAAACTCGGCGCCAGTGTCGAAGAAGGGGTGGACTACCTGCGGGTGACGCCGCCGGCGCAGATTCAGGCAGCTGTTATCGACACGTATGACGACCACCGGATGGCCATGTGCTTTTCGCTGGCGACACTGGATGGCGCGGCGCGCCGCGGCAACCGGATACGAATCAATGATCCAAAATGCGTTGCGAAAACCTTCCCGGACTATTTCGACGCCTTTGCAAAAATAGCCCGGCACGAATTGTTTTAAAAATAATATTTTGATGCGGATTGATGGCATCCACGGCTTGTGGACTGCAATGATGCACAGCAAGCCCTGACGATTGGATGATTTGACCATGACCCTACATAATATTCCCGTGATTGCCATCGATGGGCCGACCGCTTCCGGCAAAGGCACGGTCGCGCGGCAGGTTTCCTTGCAACTGGGCTTTCATTACCTGGATTCCGGTGCACTTTACCGCTTAACCGCATTGGCTGCCTTACGTAAGGAAACCGATTTGCGCGATGAGCATGCGCTGGCCAAGCTGGCGGCCGCATTGCCTTGCAGTTTTTCCGGCGAAGATATCTTTCTTGCCCATGAAAACGTTTCCATGGCGATTCGTGCGGAGGAAATCGGCAATACCGCTTCCAGGATCGCCGCCTTGCCTACGGTCAGGCAAGCCTTGTACGGATTGCAACTGCGGTTTCGGCAAGCGCCGGGGCTGGTAGCCGACGGTCGTGACATGGGCAGCGTCATTTTCCCGCATGCGGCGCTTAAAGTGTTTCTTACTGCCAGCGTCCAGGCGCGTGCCGAAAGACGTTATAAGCAATTGATTGACAAGGGTTTTTCTGCTAATATGGACGACCTTCTAAAAGATTTGACCGAGCGTGATGACCGCGATGCAAACCGCAAAATCGCACCGCTCAAGCCCGCGGAAGGGGCATATGTTCTGGATACCTCTGCGATGACTGCCGATGACGCGGTTGACCAGGTGCTGAAATGGTATGCGGACTTAAAGAAGCATCACGCGGTGTAAGCGCGTTGTTTTATGCAGTAAATGCACGGAGCCCGATCAGGCGCAAAGCTGGGTCGGGCGTTGATTAACTTAACCCGATATTCATCGCATGGTGCGATTGAAATTGGCTAACCTTTTACACTTTATGTCTACTGTTTCTACCTCCCCTGCATCCGGCATGGAAAGTTTTGCTGCTCTTTTTGAAGAATCGTTGACGCGTCAGGATATGCGTTCCGGTGAAGTAATTTCGGCTGAAGTCGTTCGTCTCGACCACAATTTCGTGATCGTCAACGCCGGCCTGAAATCCGAAGCGTTCATTCCTATCGAAGAATTCAAGAACGACAATGGCGAACTCGAAGTCGAGATCGGCGATTTTGTTTCTGTTGCCATCGAGTCGCTGGAAAACGGCTTTGGCGACACCATCCTGTCGCGCGACAAGGCCAAGCGTCTGGCATCGTGGCTCTCGCTGGAAAAAGCGATGGAGTCCGGCGAGATCGTCACCGGCACTGTCAACGGCAAGGTCAAGGGCGGTCTGACCGTTCTGACCAACGGCATTCGTGCCTTCCTGCCGGGTTCGCTGGTCGATACCCGTCCGGTCAAGGACACCACCCCGTACGAAGGCAAGACCCTGGAATTCAAGGTCATCAAGCTCGACCGTAAGCGCAACAACGTGGTGCTGTCGCGCCGTGCCGTCATTGAAGCATCGATGGGCGAAGAACGTCAGAAGCTGATGGAAACCCTGAAGGAAGGCACCATCGTTACCGGTATCGTCAAGAACATCACCGACTACGGCGCATTCGTCGACCTGGGCGGTATCGACGGTCTGCTGCACATCACCGACCTGGCATGGCGTCGCGTGCGTCATCCGTCCGAAGTGCTGACGGTTGGCCAGGAAATCACTGCCAAGGTATTGAAGTACGATCAAGAAAAGAACCGCGTTTCGCTGGGCGTCAAGCAACTGGGTGACGATCCTTGGACCGGTCTGTCGCGTCGCTATCCACAAAGCACCCGCCTGTTCGGCAAGGTTACCAACCTCACCGACTACGGCGCATTTGTTGAAGTCGAGCAGGGCATCGAAGGCTTGGTGCACGTGTCCGAAATGGACTGGACCAACAAGAACGTGGCACCGAACAAGGTTGTCCAGCTGGGCGACGAAGTCGAAGTCATGGTCCTGGAAATCGACGAAGAGCGTCGTCGCATTTCGCTGGGCATGAAGCAGTGCAAGGCCAACCCATGGGATGACTTTGCCTTGACCCACAAGAAGGGTGACAAGGTTCGCGGCGCGATCAAGTCGATCACCGACTTTGGCGTGTTCATCGGCCTGGCCGGCAATATCGACGGTCTGGTGCACTTGTCCGACCTGTCCTGGACCGAGACTGGCGAAGAAGCCGTGCGTCGTTTCAAGAAGGGCGACGAGCTGGAAGCCATCGTGCTGGCAATCGATGTCGAGCGCGAGCGTGTTTCGCTGGGCGTCAAGCAGCTCGAAGGCGATCCGTTCAACAACTACGCTGCGATGAACGACAAGGGCGCGCTGGTCACCGGCACCGTCAAGTCGGTCGAGCCGAAGGGCGCCGTGATCCAGTTGTCCGATGAAGTCGAAGGCTATTTGCGTGCTTCCGAAATCTCCCGCGATCGCGTGGAAGATGCCGGTACGCACCTGAAGGTCGGCGACTCGGTCGAGGCACTGGTGATCAACATCGATCGCAAGGCACGCAGCATCCAGTTGTCGATCAAGGCCAAGGACAATGTCGAAACCCAGGAAGCAATGCAAAAGATGTCTTCGGACTCGAATGCCGCATCCGGCACGACCAGCCTCGGTGCGTTGTTGAAAGCAAAACTCGATAACAAGAGCTAAGGTTTTACATGACAAAGTCGGAGCTGATTGCCCGTCTGGCCGAGCGTTATCCGCAACTGGTGGCCAAAGATGCGGATTACACGGTTAAAACCATCCTCGATGCCATGACCGATGCCTTGGCAACCGGTCAGCGCATCGAGATCCGTGGTTTCGGCAGCTTTGCCTTGAACAGCAGGCCGCCGCGTATCGGACGCAATCCGAAGTCGGGCGACAAGGTGATGGTGCCGGAAAAACGGGTGCCGCACTTCAAGCCGGGCAAGGAATTGCGCGAGCGGGTCGATGCGATGGTGGGTCAGCCGATCAAGGAAGACTGAGTTATCTTGCATGTAGAGCCGGTTGGCGATTGCAGCAGGCTCTGGAAAGCGGCATCTTCGGATGCCGTTTTTTTTGACGTACAATTCCAATTGCTTTTGGAGCATGCCTGGTACGGCAGCGATGCCTGCCCTGCACAAATCATTACGGGTTTTCGCCATGAAATTAATTTCCAGGATTGTTTGGGGCATTCTCTTTGTTGTCGTGTTTGGCCTGGCTTTGAAGAATATGCATGAAACGGCACTGTTGCTGTTTCTGGGCTATGAAATCAAAAGTCCGCTGGCCTTGATTCTGCTGGGCTTTCTCATGAGCGGGTTTATCCTGGGCGTGCTTGCGATGACCCCGACCTTGTTCCGCCATCGCCGCGAGCTGGCCAAACAAAAGAAAACCATTCACAAGATGGAAAAGGATAGCGCAGCACTGCAGGTAGCGCGTTCACAGCCGCCGCCCGATACGGTCGTGGGCGCTTGATTGAAGGTGTTGCATAACATAATTAGAATAAAACACCATGGAATTTGAAATCTGGTGGTTGCTGGGCATGCCCGTCTTTTTTGGACTGGGATGGATTGCTGCGCGGGTCGATATCAAGCAATTGCTGTCGGAATCCCGCAGCCTGCCGCAGGGTTATTTCAAGGGTTTGAATTTTTTATTGAATGAACAACCCGACAAGGCGATTGACGCCTTTATCGAAATCCTCAAGCTTGATCCGGAAACCGTGGAGTTGCATTTTGCGCTCGGCAACCTGTTTCGCCGCCGCGGCGAAACCGAGCGTGCCATTCGTGTGCATCAGAATTTGCTGGCCCGGCCTGATTTGCCCCGGGAGCATCAAGCGCATTCCCAATACGAACTGGGCCAGGATTATCTGAAGGCAGGTTTGCTGGATCGCGCCGAAGAGACATTCAATTTGCTGATCGATACCTCGTACAGTGCCCAGGCGCGGCGCGCGCTGCTGGAAATCTACCAGCGTGAAAAGGAATGGACGCGCGCAATCGAGGCTGCACGCGCTTTGCAAGAGTCAGGCGCCGGCTCGCGGCAAAAGGAAATTGCCCAGTTTTATTGCGAACTGGCGCAGGATGAGCTGGTGCATACCCATCCGGACGCCGCCTTGGCGCTACTGGAAAAGGCGTTGGCGACCGACCGCAGTAATGTACGCGCCGCGATCCTTGCCGGCGACATTTATCTGGCCAAAGGCGATGCGGAAGCCGCACTATTGGCCTGGCGCCGCGTGGAGCAACAGAGCGTGCCGCATGTCGCCCTGGTGGCACAGCGCCTGATGGATGGCTACCATAGCGTCGGCAGGGCGCAGGAAGGCGCCAATCTGCTGAAATCTTACCTTGCAGAAGCGCCTTCGATTGATTTGCTGGAAGTGGTTTTCAAGGTGGTGCTGGAGCTGGAAGGTGCAGATGCAGCCAATCAATTGGCCAGCGATGAATTACGCCGCACGCCGACCTTGCTTGGCCTGGATAAACTGCTGGAAGCACGACTGATGAAAGCGCCGCCGGAAATGCGGCCCGAATTATCGTCGATCAAGAATCTGGTGCATAACTATACGCAAAAATTGGCACGCTACCAGTGCACCCACTGCGGCTTCAAGGCGCGTCAGTTTTATTGGCAATGCCCGGGCTGTAGTTTATGGGAAACCTATCCTCCACGCCGCTCCGAAGAACTCACTGTCATGAATTGACACGCTGGGTTTGCTGGGCGCTGCAATTACGCATGCATATTATGGCAATCACGGTGATTGATGCTGTCATGCTGGCCAGTGCCGAGCCGGTAAATACCGAGCGCCAAGCAATCGGCTTATTGGCCGGGATGCAAGCCGCATACGCCAATTAAATCCTCCTTTTCACTGTATACGTCGGGCTGGCGCTTGAGAAATGACTATTGCAATCAAACAATGATTTCATCAATCAGGATGCAAAAAATATTATAGAAAATACAATTTTCTATAATATTGTTGATAAAATGATAATCGAGGCCGACAGAAGCGATGACGGCTTTACGTGCATCATCCATGAAAATAATCAGGAGCAAACATCTCATGTTGAAAAAATTATTACTGGCGATTGGTATTCTTGCTGCGAGCATCGGTTTTGCGTTTGCACAGGTCGATGTAAACAAGGCAGATCAGGCGGCTCTGGATGGGGTCAAGGGCATAGGCCCGACTACTTCCAAGGCAATCCTGGATGAGCGTAAAAAAAGCGGGGCATTCAAGGATTGGGCTGATTTTGAAAAACGTGTCAAAGGCATTGGCGAGAAAAAATCCGGGAATTTGTCAAAAGCCGGATTGACGGTCAACGTGCAGGCAAAAGCGAATACGCCTGCCGGCAAAAAACCTGCGGATAAACTGGCAAAGG
>JAKFFK010000213.1:0-58623 GCA_036675285.1 Paucimonas sp.
TGACAGCGATTCCGCAGCAGCCATTCTGGAAAAATGCCTTATTCAGCCCGTTGGCGGAAACCGCCGCCGGCACCGTCAAGCCGTTTTTGCCGGGCGCGATGGTAAGGCATGTGAAGTTTTAATCATTGCGGGACAGAGTTAAGCGGAGCCGCCAAGGCGAAGCGGTACTCTGTCCTCAACACTTTGGAATGCGGGGCAGAGTCAAGTGAAAGGCTGTTCCCACGCTTTAGAATGCCAGATGGTGTTGCGCGCAGCGACATGAGGTTTCCCATATTTCAAACATTGTGGGACAGGTACAGGTAGCATGTGAGCCTGTTTTGCAAAAAGATTTTGTTTCAGTTTTCGTTGAGGAGTCCACCATGTGTGGCATAGTCGGCGTCGTATCCCAGGGCCCTGTCAACCAGTTGATCTATGATGCATTGTTGTTGCTGCAGCACAGAGGTCAGGATGCTGCGGGTATTGCAACCAGTCATGGCAACATGTTTTCGATGCACAAGGCCAATGGTCTGGTGCGCGACGTATTTCGCACCCGCAACATGCGTTCGCTGCCCGGCAATGCCGGTATTGGCCAATGCCGCTATCCGACGGCTGGTTCTGCCAGCAGCGCCGAAGAAGCGCAGCCGTTTTACGTCAATGCGCCGTTTGGCATCACGCTGGCGCACAACGGCAACCTGACCAACTGGGAACAGCTCAAGATCGAGATGTTCAAGAATGATCGCCGTCACATCAATACCGATTCCGACTCGGAAGTATTGCTCAATGTACTGGCGCATGAAATCCAGGAAACCACCAGCGGCTATTCGCTTGATGCAGCGGCCTTGTTCAAGGCGGTTGCCGCCTTGCACAAGCGGGTGCGCGGTTCGTATGCAGTGGTCGCGCAAATTGCCGGCTATGGTTTGCTGGCATTTCGCGATCCGTTCGGTATTCGTCCGCTGTGCATTGGCTTTAACGATACCGACAAAGGGCCGGAATATGTCGTGGCCAGCGAGTCGGTCGCACTGGAAGGACTGGGTTTCCGTTTCCTGCGAGATGTGACGCCGGGCGAAGCGATTTTCATCGACCAGGATGGCAAACTATACAACCAGCAGTGCGCCGACAATCCGGCATTGAATCCATGCGCCTTCGAATTTGTCTACCTGGCGCGGCCGGACTCGATCATTGACGGCGCCTCGGTATATGCAGCGCGCCTGAAGATGGGTGAATATCTTGCGGAAAAAGTGAGGAAGCAATTCTCCACCGGCGATATCGATGTGGTCATGCCGATTCCGGATTCCTCGCGTCCTGCTGCGATGGAACTGGCGCTCAAGCTTAATATCGCGTACCGCGAAGGTTTCATCAAGAACCGTTACATTGGCCGTACCTTCCTGATGCCGGGCCAGGCCATCCGTAAAAAATCGGTGCGGCAAAAGCTGAATGCCATCGGTTCCGAATTCAAGGGCAAGAGCGTTTTGCTGGTCGACGATTCGATCGTACGCGGTACCACCAGCCGCGAGATCGTGCAAATGGCGCGTGAAGCCGGTGCCAAGCGCGTGATTTTTGCATCGGCGGCGCCGCCGGTAAAATTTCCAAACGTGTATGGCATTGATATGCCCACGCGTAATGAATTGATTGCGTATGGCCGCACCGAAGAAGAAGTGTGCCGCGAAATCACTGCAGATGCGCTGGTGTATCAAGACGTGGATGCCCTGAAAAAATCGATTTCCGATGTGAATCCGATCTTGCAGCAATTCGAGGCTTCCTGTTTCGACGGTCATTATGTCACCGGCGACATTTCGCGCGACTATCTCGACCGGATCGAGTTCGCCCGCAATAATCCGAAACCGGAAAATGAAGATGCGATTCGTTCGCAGTTGAACCTGAATCTGGCACAGGTCGATTAGAGACTGCTTGCCGCTTGCCAGGACCGTCAGAAAGACAAGCTATGGGAATAGTCGCTTGCGTAGTCGGCGCGACCGGCCTGGTTGGCCAGGAACTAGTATCGCAACTTTGCGAGGATACGGGTTTCGAGGCAATTCATGTGCTGACCCGGCGTCCGGCAAGTTTTTCGGGGACCACTTCGCAGTGCAATCTGATCAGGCATCTGGTTGATTTCAGCCAACTGCAGGAATGTGCGTGGCCGACCTGCGAGGTTTTGTTTTGCTGTCTTGGCACCACGATCAGGACAGCGGGCTCCCAAGCAGCATTTCGCGCCGTCGATCTGGATTATGTGGTGACTGCGGCACGTTGCGCGCGCCAGGCCGGCGCAACCCGCCTGGTCGTGGTGTCCGCCATGGGGGCTGATCCACAATCCAGGGTGTTTTACAATCGTGTCAAAGGGGACATGGAAGCTGCTGTTACCGGGCTTGGATTTGATGCCGTGGCGATTGTGCGGCCATCCCTGCTGACAGGCGATCGTGCCGAGCAGCGCATCGGCGAACGCGTGGCCCAGTCAGTATTGAAGGTTGCGAATCGATTGCTTCCCAAAAAATATCGCTCCATACCTGCTGTGGCAGTGGCCCGGGCAATGATTGCAGTTGCCAAGCAGCCAGGGGAGGGAGCACGCATTATTGCTTCCGACCGGTTGCAGGAATTTGCCTGATTGCGCTTTCACCGGGATTTGCGATACGATAGGTCTTGCGCCGATTTGTTACTGCTTGCGGGCGCCCGGGTACAGGCTTGTTTTTGACCAGCTTGAGTCCCAAACAAATCCAGCTAAAACGGCATCGATTTTCAAGAACCCGTTTTGGCCCATGCTAAACGGGTTTTTTTATTGATCATGAACGATACTAAAAAATACGGTTTTACTACTTCCATCCTGCATAGCGACCGCCAAAAGCCGATCGAGCATGGAGCGCTGCACAAGCCGATTCACACGTCGGTTACCTTCGGGTATCAGGATGCGCGCGAACTGGCAGCGGTATTCCAGGGAAAGAAACCAGGCTACCGCTATGGGCGTCAAGGCAATCCAACAGTGTCGGCCCTGGAAGACAAGCTGACCGGAATGGAAGATGGCATTGCCACCATCTGTTTTTCGACCGGCATGGCTGCAATCGGCGCGGTGGCACAAGCCTTGCTGCACGCAGGCGACCACGTCGTATCGTCGGCTTTCCTGTTTGGTAATACCAATAGCCTGTGGCAGACGGTGAACGGGCAGGGCGTCGATGTGACGTTCGTCGATGCAACCGATGTAGCCCAGGTGGAAGCTGCGCTGACGCCGGCTACGCGGATCGTGTTTGTCGAGACGATTGCCAATCCCCGCACGCAGGTCGCGGATCTGGCGCGTATCGGCCGCTTGTGCGCCGCGCGCGGCATTCTGTATGTCGTCGACAACACGATGACCTCGCCGTATCTATTTCGACCGAAAACGGTGCAAGCCGGCCTGGTGGTCAATGCGTTGACCAAGTCGATAGGCGGGCATGGCAATGCGCTGGGTGGTGCGCTGACCGATACCGGCTTGTATGACTGGAGCCGCTTCCCGAATATTTACGATAGCTATAAACGCTATCCGCAAGTGCAGTGGGGCATCGCCCAGGTTCGCGCCAAGGCATTGCGCGATTTTGGCGGTTCGCTCGGACCGGAAGCGGCCCATCATTTGGCCATCGGCGCCGAAACCATGGCGCTACGGCTGGATCGGGAATGCGCGAATGCGTTGGCGCTGGCCACCATGCTGGAAGCCGATCCACGAGTTGCTGCTGTCCACTACCCGGGCTTGCAATCGCATCCCCAGCATGCGATTGCAACCGAATTATTTAAAGCCTATGGCAGCTTGTTCAGCTTTGAATTGAAGCAAGAGATCGATTGCTTCGACTATCTGAATCGTTTGCAATTGGCAGTGCCCGCCAGTAACCTTGGCGATACCCGTACGCTGGTGATTCCGGTGGCGCATACGATTTTCTTTGAAATGGGTGCCGAGCGGCGCGCCAGCATGGGCATTGCCGAATCGCTGATCCGCGTATCGGTCGGAATTGAAGATACGGCGGATTTGCTGGAAGATTTCAGGCAGGCACTCAATGCATGACTGACCTGACATACACGATGTTGGCCAGGTTCGGCACGCTGCTATGGCAAAAGAAATTGAGCGCTGGCCTGATCCAGTAGCGGCTCTCGTTGGTGCGGCACAAATGACTTGAACCGATTGAGCAGAACGGCCGGTTCCGATTCATGCATCAGCAAATCGGCCTGATGCGCCTTCAAGAAACCTTGGCTTACCTGATGCTTCAGGAAAGTCAGCAAGCCATCATAAAAGCCATCGACATTCAGCAGTCCGATCGGTTTTTCATGCAGCCCAAGTTGTGACCAGGTCAGTGCCTCGAATAATTCTTCCAGCGTTCCGATCCCTCCCGGCATCGCGATAAAACCATCCGATAATTGCGCCATCATGGCTTTGCGTTCATGCATGTTCTTGACAATATGCAGCCGTGTCAAACCGTGATGGCCGACTTCCTTATCCAGCAGCGCCTTCGGGATGATGCCGGTAACTTCGCCGCCCTGGCGCATCACCGCATCGGCAATCACGCCCATCAAGCCGACATTGCCGCCGCCATATACCAGGGCGATATTATTTTGCACCATTTCACGGGCCAATGCCCTGGCAGCTTCTGCATAGCCGGCGGCAATGCCCATGGATGAACCGCAGTAGACACAAATTGATTTCATTTCAGTTGTTTTAAATAGTCGTCAGCCAGTTGCTTGAAGTGCGTCCGTGTGTCGCCGCGCAAGTAAGGACTGATCAGCGACAGTACCTGGTAACAGCCTTTGGCCAATGCATCGGCAATCACTGGCTGCTCGTTATAGTTGCGCGGGTTGCACACGTATTCATAGGACAGCCAGTATGTGGCAACCACAACCATATTGGTTGCCAGGACCTCGATTTCCAGATCCGCTGCTTCCAGCGCATCATCGCTGCGCAAGCCTTCGCACAGTTGCCTGGCTACCTTGACCTTGTGCGACAGAATTTGCTTGAAGTGTAATTCCAGCTTGCGATTACGGGACAGCAAGTCACTTAAATCCCGGTAAAAAAATCGGTAGCGCCACACCAGTTCGAACATCAGGCGCAAGTATTGCCAAACATCTTCAATCGTCGGTCGGCGCCCTTCGGGTACCGCCAGCATCCGGTTGATTTCTTCATCAAATTGTACAAAGATCGAATTGACAATGTCATCCTTGTTACGGAAATGGTAATACAAGTTGCCAGGTGAAATACGCATTTCATCAGCAATCACGGTAGTCGTGACGTTCGGTTCGCCGAATTCATTAAACAGGCGCAGCGATATTTCCAGAATTCGCTCACGGGTACGGCGCGGAATTTTGTTTGTCATTAAGTCGCCATCCAGCGTTAATGTTGTTGTGTGGCTAGGATAACATTGTTGCTGCTGCCGCCACAAACCCGCAGGCAGTCATGGATGTTGACGCGGGAGCCAATCACTGTGGCATAAGCAGGATGTTGTCAGCTTCTGAAGGCTGCCAAAGGACTCGTGATCAGTTCCTCCAGTGGCGAGTGCAAAAAGATGTATGAGCCAGGGCAGGCTTATTGCGGGATCAAAACAGCGTCGATTTCATGGATGACGCCATTGTCTGCATTCAGATCGCTTTGTATAACGCGGGCGCCGTTGATAGTGACTATGCCATTGTCCGAAGTCAGCTTGACCATTTCACTTGCCAGGGTGGCGGTTTGGCCTGGCTTGATGTCGGTGATTAAAATTTTTCCTGGAATTATGTGATACGACAGAACCTGCGTCAGCCTTGTTTTGTCTTTCATTAAGGCAGTCAGCGTTCCTTCGGGTAATTTGGCGAATGCCTGGTCACTTGGTAAAAACAGGGTATATGGCCCCGAGCTTTTTAAGGTATCCGTCAGTGCCGCCGTTTTAGCAGCGGACAAAAAAGTCTTGAAGTTACTGGCTGCAGCCGCTGTCTCGATCAAATCAGCTGCGCTTGCATGCAAATGGCAGAAGCTGAGCGTAAGGACAATAGATATGTTTGCAAGAAAAGTTTTCAGCATTAATTGCACCTTCCAGGTTAAATATGGACTTTGCATAAAAGCTTGGAAACAGCAGCCCATGGGTTGATAGCTCGGCAATTACGCGCTATTCATATTCGGTGCACACACGTATGGAAAGTTCCTGCAAAGGCTGCTCCATTGCCGGTAATAAAAAAATCGCAATATCAGTGCAGATCGGATTGCGTCAAGCGCAATCACGCATGTTATTGAGGCTGATCCACGAGCACGATTTTTGGCGCGCTGGATGAGCATTCGGTCCGACTCTCTTTGAGCGGAGTGATGGCAAGGATTTCTTCAACGACTATTTTTTGCACCTTGGCATTAACTGCGAGCGCCACATGGCCAATACCGTGCAATGCAATATTGCGCGCGCCTTCGAGATGAGACGAGGTTTGTGGAGCGATGATATTGTCGTGATGGGAATAGATAGAAACAAACAAGGCATTGCGCTGTTGGCCTTCTTGCGCGCAAAGTTTCAAAATCCAGTCGCTGGGCTTGCCGTCCTGGGCGGTGCCCAGCCAGCGCATTTGCATGGTATTGTCGCCAACGCCAAAATGCGCAAGCCCCGTGCCATGGTGCGGCGTGCCAAGTGTGATCACTTTGGCGATCCGCTCTTGCCCATGCCGGCACATATACGCACGCGCAACCAGCCCACCCATGCTGTGCGCCACGATAATAATCTGATGGTGTCTGCTGTCCTTGCAGAGTATTTCGACTGCCTCGTGAACTGCCGGAACAAATGCCTCGATATCGCCAAAGACCGGTTCCAGACTGACTGCATGATGCGATATCTTTGCTTTCGAAAGTTGCTGGCTCAAACCATGCCAATAACCGCTATTGCAGCCATAACCATGGATCAGCAAGACCGGCAAACCGTGCGCGTCAGGCATGCTGCGTCTGGTAAATGCGTAAAAAGGCATGCTCCAGGAAGAACTGAGCATGGTGGCCTTGAATTCTTCCAGAAAAAGACGGCAAGCCTGTCGCCAATTGAGCCAATATTGTTCAGGTGTGACACTGCGATAGCGCCAGGCAAGACGGAAATTGTTGGCTGTGATGAGCATGCGAACCAGCACCACCGTGCCGACACTGAGAAGCATGGCCAGCGGGATACTCTGGAGTGTGCTGAAACGCGTGACTGCAAAAAAAATTGCGGCAGCAATTAGTATCTGCACGACTAATAAAATCCGGGTAATCCAGGCAACCATATGCTTCACTCAGTGAGCCACGATTTGTCGCGGTCGGCGTAATCCGTCAACGCTCGCAGAGGTGTAATGGATCGGTGTATGAGGCGTGAGGCGCATGCGCTATTCATGGCTGGTACAGGTAGCAAAGTGTACTGCAGGAATAATCAATCTCGCTGAAGCAAAATAGAGTGCCGCTTCTACCAATCGGCGAAAAGCAAGCCGTGCGGCTATTACTGGCTGGTCACTGCACACCTAACCATGTCTCGCCAAAACGGTAATGAAGATTAATTCTGCGAGCCAGCGGCGCGTCCCGACGCTGGCTCAGAGGCCATGATCAGGCGTGTGCCTGCCAAGCGGTCATGCAGGAACTGGCGCTGGGGATCAAGGTAGATGGTCAGTGCCCAGGCCAGCATGTTGATGGCCGGGATGAGTACCAGCATCCAGGCTTGCGCCCCCAACAGCCATGCCAGTGCCAGTCCCGGCAAGAACCATAGCCACGCCAGCAAGAACCTGAGCATGGCATGAACGATAGTCACCGGACCGCCTTCGGCGCTTACCAGCCGGATGCGCCAGGTTTTCATCGGCAGCGTTTGCCCGCCATGGATCCAGAACCAGACAAAATAAATACCCAGGACCAGCAACAGGCAATATTGGAAGACATGCCGCAAATATAAGGCATGCCGTTGTTGCATTATTACTGCAAATAACAATCCCGCGATGACGAGTACGCCGAACAGCAACAAGGCTTCGTAGAGCATGCTCGCCAGGCGGCGTTTTAAGGGAGGGGCAACGATATTCAACTGCGTGACTTATTTAATAATGTAAGAAGGTGGGCCGATCGCCGGTTCGGGCTGCGTCAGCGCAGGCGCCGCCGCTACAGGCGCCGCAGAATTGCCGGCTGACTCTGCCGGAGGCGATGGTATCACAGCTGCCGGTACGGAATTGACAGCCTTTGCCGGCTTGCTTCGATTTGCTACTGCGCGCGGAAGGTTGGCGACATTTTTCTTTTTCTTCGTATCGGCTGCCAGTTTGTTTTTTTCTTCATCGGACAAATTCTGGTACTGCTGCCATTTGGCTGACTTTTGGTCGGCATCGAGCTTCTTGGCGCGCGCATAGCTATCGCGCGCGATGCGTCGCTGTTCCGGGGTCAAGGCAGCCCAGTCTCGCATGCGGGCCTGAATCCGCTGTTGCTCTTCCGGCTGCATTTTCGGATATTTATTGGCGATTTCCAGCCATTTCTTTTTACGAACGGCGTCGAGCTTGTGCCATTCATTGCCCAAGGGCGTCAACACTTGTCGTTGCGCCAGACTCAGTTCTGCCCAAAGCGGTTTGTTGAGCTGTTGCGAAAGCGGTTTTCCGGTGGACGCCAATCGTGCTTGTGCTTGACCGCTTGCTTCCGGCGCCTTGTTCAGCGATGCAGGATGCTCAGCCGTGGTCGAGGTTGCGGCGAGCAATTGCGTACTGGCGAAAAGCGTCGCGCCGATCATACCTGCCAATCCAAGCTTGCGGGCTAGCGCGATAGCAATGAGGTAAATGCCTGCCATGTCTACTCGTCCCGCCTGGCCAGATAAGCGTTGAAACCTTGGTCGGCGTAAGCCGACAACGGCAGTTCATCGGATAAAACCGCCACGTCAAACTCGGCCATTTCGGTAATCCGCTGTTCGTGCTCGAATTCATACAAGCCGATTAAAATCAGTGCGCCAGCCAGCAAGGGTGCGGCAATTCCCAGACGTCCCAATAGCGTCAGCGGTGCATTGAAAAAATTGCCTGTCGGCCCGGCCAGGATATTGTGGACGGCGTGAATTGGCAAAAGATGCCGCTTTTTTTTGCGGGATACAGCAATTTTGCGAGCAAAAGACAGGCGTGCAATGGTTTCATCCGGCAATTTCTGGCTGTTTTCCTCTAGTGCATGCTTGACTAGATATGCAAATTGCAATTCTTTGGTATTCATAGAAAAATTCCCTTGGCTTTTAATGCGATGGCAAGCGCATGAGTTGCACGTGAGCAATGAGTTTTAACACTGCCTTCCGAGCAACCCATGGCTGTTGCAGTTTCAGCCACATCCAACTCTTCCCAGTAACGCATCAGAAACGCCTGGCGTTGACGTGTCGGCAGTTTTTGTATCTCAGTGTCTATGGCGCCAAGCACCTGTTCGCGCTCCAGTTTGTCGGCGCTGGATTCAAGGGCTTGGATGTCTGCTTGCGCCGTGTGGTTTTCCAGAAAATCGTATTCATTCGGTTCGGTCCCGCCACCGGCAAAACTGGAAAACAGGCTGACCCAGGTCGTGCGCACCTTTTCGCGGCGAAAGTGGTCGAGAATCGTATTTTGCAGAATCCTCTGGAATAGCGGGGGCAATTCCGCTGCCGGCTTGTCGCCGTATTTTTCAGCCAACTTGATCATTGCATCCTGGACGATGTCTAGCGCCGCCTCATCTTTACGGACTGCATAGACAGCCTGCTTGAATGCACGACGTTCAGCGTTTTCAAGGAAATCGGAAAGTTCTTTGTCGGTTGCCATGAGGTGCGGCGCGTCGTTGGACGTTGCCCGCAGAATTCATTCGATTAGTCGGAGCCGATCAGTCTGCGATGGAGTTTCAAACTGCGCGCATGCTAGCAAAAAAGCGTCGGTTTGTCCGCGTTTTTTAGGGAAAATGCTTGATTTCAAAGGCTTTTCATCTAATTTGACTTGACCAAAATGGTACGACGCATTAACGTATCACTCCCTTCGTGATCCCGAAGGGTACCCATGGTCTGCCCGCGGATGGCTCAAGATGCCGGATGCCGGGCAGACGCGCTTCAACTTTGCAAGCTGTTTGCTCTAACCCACGCCACAAGCGTGAGAGGCTCGCAGCGATACTTTAGCAATGCTGGCTGAACGAGTGGCGCTAAGCGCTGTTTTGAACCGCATCGATGGATGCGCGCCGAAATGACGTGACCGCCCAAAAAGGGACGCCTTCGACCTATTGCATCGCACTAGTCTCGCCAGGAGAGAGCATCCGATCAATTTCCTATGGACCTTGAAAGGACATAAGTATGAGTTCAGAAATCACGGGCGCAGAAATCGTTGTGCGCTGCCTTGCCGATGAAGGCGTCGAACATGTGTTCGGCTATCCCGGCGGCGCAGTGCTGTACATTTATGACGCCATCTTCAGCCAAGAAAAATTCCAGCATATTCTGGTCCGGCATGAGCAGGCCGCAGTGCACGCGGCGGATGCCTATTCGCGCAGTTCCAACAAGGTTGGCGTAGCGCTGGTCACGTCCGGGCCGGGTGTCACCAATGCCGTAACAGGCCTGGCGACTGCCTACATGGATTCGATTCCGATGGTGGTCATATCGGGACAAGTGCCGTCTACCGCGATCGGCCAGGATGCATTCCAGGAATGCGACACGGTCGGCATTACCCGTCCGTGCGTCAAGCATAATTTCCTAGTCAAGGACGTCAAGGATTTGGCTGCGACGATGAAGAAGGCCTTCTTCATCGCCACCTCCGGCCGTCCAGGTCCGGTACTGGTCGATATCCCCAAAGACATCACCATGCACAAGTGCGCGTACGAGTATCCGAAGGAAGTCGAGATGCGCTCGTACAAGCCGGTGGAAAAAGGCCACGCCGGCCAGATCCGCAAGGCGGTGCAAATGCTGCTGCAAGCCGAGCGACCGATGATCTATACCGGCGGCGGCGTGATTCTGGCCGACGCTTCGCCCGAATTGAACAAGCTGGTCGACAAGCTTGGTTTTCCCTGCACCAATACCCTGATGGGCCTCGGCGCCTACAAGGCCAGCAGCGACCTGTTTGTCGGCATGCCGGGCATGCATGGCACCTACGAAGCCAATATGGCGATGCAGCACTCGGACGTGATGATTGCGATCGGCGCGCGTTTTGACGATCGTGTAATCGGCAATCCAAAGCACTTTGCATCGAATGCGCGCAAGATCATCCACATCGATATCGACCCGTCGTCGATTTCCAAGCGCGTCAAGGTCGATGTGCCGATCGTCGGCAATGTGAAAGAAGTGTTGCAGGAAATGCTGTCGCAACTCGATGCAGCAGATGCCAAACCGAACGTGGCAGCGTTATCCGACTGGTGGAAGCAGATCAAGCAGTGGCGCGGGCGTGAGTGCCTGAAGTATGCCGGTTCGAACGAAGTCATCAAGCCGCAATCGGTGGTCGAGAAGGTATGGGAAATCACCAATGGCGACGCGTTCATTACCTCTGACGTCGGCCAGCACCAGATGTGGGCCGCCCAGTACTACCGGTTCGACAAGCCGCGTCGCTGGATCAATTCCGGTGGCCTGGGCACGATGGGGGTCGGCCTGCCGTACGCGATGGGCGTGCAAATGGCCAATCCGGATGCGACCGTTGCCTGTATCACTGGCGAAGCATCGATCCAGATGTGCATCCAGGAACTGGCGACTTGCAAGCAATATCATCTGACGCCAAAGATCATTTTGCTCAACAATCGTTTCCTTGGCATGGTGCGTCAATGGCAGCAGATCGACTACGGTTCGCGTTATTCCGAGTCGTACATGGATTCGCTGCCCGACTTTAACAAGCTGGCTGAATCGTTTGGTCACGTCGGCATGAAGATTGAAAATCCAAAGGACGTGGATGGCGCATTGAAAGAGGCTTTTGGCATGAAGGACCGGTTGGTGTTCATGAATTTCATTACCGACCAGACTGAAAATGTGTGGCCAATGGTCAAGGCCGGCCAGGGCTTGACTGAAATGCTGTTGGGTTCGGAGGATCTGTAATCATGCGACATATCGTTTCTATTTTGCTGGAAAATGAAGCGGGTGCATTGTCGCGCGTGGTCGGCCTGTTCTCGGCCCGCGGTTACAATATCGAAACTTTAACGGTTGCCCCGACTGAAGACCCGACCTTGTCGCGCATGACGATCGCCACCAGCGGCTCGGATGACGTGATTGAACAAATCACCAAGCATTTGAACCGCTTGATCGAAGTGGTGAAAGTGGTCGACCTGACCGAGGGTGCTCACATTGAGCGGGAACTCATGCTCATCAAGGTGCGGGCCGTCGGCAAGGAGCGCGAAGAAATGAAGCGCACTGCCGATATCTTCCGTGGTCGTGTCATCGATGTGACTGAAAAAACTTACACCATCGAGCTGACTGGCAACAAGTCGAAACTCGACGCGTTCATCGATTCCATCGATCGCACCTCGATTCTGGAAACCGTCCGTACTGGCGGTTCCGGGATTGGCCGTGGCGAACGGATCCTCAAGGTTTAACTTGGTTATTTTAGTTACGTAGTGTTGGGGACAGCGTGCTGCTTCGCTTGATTCTGTCCCGCAATATTAAGAACGCTTTCCCGCAAATTTTTAAATTATTAGGATAAGAAAATGAAAGTTTTTTACGACAAAGATTGTGATCTGTCCCTGATCAAGGGTAAAAACGTTGCCATTATCGGCTATGGTTCCCAGGGTCACGCACATGCGCAAAACCTGAATGATTCCGGCGTCAAGGTGACGGTTGGTCTGCGCAAGGGCGGCGCGTCCTGGAACAAGGTCAAGAATGCCGGTTTGAACGTGGCAGAAGTCGATGAGGCGGTCAAGGCTGCTGACGTCATCATGATCTTGCTGCCGGACGAGAATATCGCCCAGGTTTACAAGGAAAATGTCGCCCCGAATGCAAAACAAGGCGCCGTTCTGGCCTTTGCCCATGGTTTTAACGTCCATTACGGCCAAGTCGTGCCGCGTGAAGACCTGGACGTCATCATGATTGCGCCGAAGGCTCCAGGCCACACCGTGCGCGGCACTTATTCCCAAGGTGGCGGCGTGCCGCACCTGATCGCTGTATACCAGGACAAGTCCGGCATTGCCCGTGACATCGCCTTGTCATATGCAATGGCCAATGGCGGCGGTCGTGCCGGCATCATCGAAACCAACTTCCGTGAAGAAACTGAAACTGACCTGTTCGGCGAACAAGCTGTGCTGTGCGGCGGCGCCGTCGAATTAATCAAAGCTGGTTTTGAAACCCTAGTGGAAGCCGGTTATGCGCCAGAAATGGCTTATTTTGAGTGCTTGCACGAATTGAAGCTGATCGTCGACCTGATCTATGAAGGCGGTATCGCCAACATGAATTACTCGATTTCCAATAATGCGGAATACGGCGAGTATGTCACCGGGCCGAAAGTCGTTACTGAAGATACCAAGAATGCCATGCGTCAGTGTCTGAAGGATATTCAGACTGGCGAATATGCAAAGAGCTTTATTTTGGAAAACCGGGCTGGCGCACCGACTTTGATTTCCCGCCGCCGCCTGACTTCCGAGCATCAGATTGAAGAAGTGGGCGCGAAGCTGCGCGCGATGATGCCTTGGATTGCCAAAAACAAGCTGGTAGATCAATCGAAGAACTAAGTCCTGTTTGAAGCCGGGCATCATGCGGCAAACGCTTGCAAGCGTTTGCCGCGCTCGGCCGAAATCTGTGCGAAGGCACAGATTTTTCATCGGCTTCGCGTGCCTTGGATTGCAAAAAACAAGCTGGTCGATCAATCGAAGAACTAAGTCTTGTTTGAAGCCGGGCATCATGCTGCAAACGCTTGCAAGCGTTTGCAGCGCTCGGCCAACACTTGTGCGATGGCACAGAATTTTCATCGGCCTCGCATGCCTTGGATTGCAACAAACAAGCAGATCGATCAATCGAGGAATTAAGGCTCTGCCAACTGCAATAGCAAGTAAAGCTGCATAAACCGAATGGGGCGTACATGATGTACCGCCCCATTTTTACTGGAGGCATGTGATGAAACATTGCGGGAAAATTTTGGTGCTGATGGCTTTGACTGCTGCACTGCAGCCAGTGCATGCGCAATCCGTCGTCCAAACTTCCGGGACGCTGGTCGTGGTGCCTGCTTACGGCGAAGTCAGGCAGGTAAATGATGAGGCACGGGTTACGTTCATGATCGAGGAGCAGGACAAGGACAAGGCAGCCGCAGCATCACGCGTTAATTTAAAAATGAAGCAGGGCACCGAAATTATCCGACGCGAAGACCCGAGTGTCATACTCAAGACCCATGGCTATTACACTTATCCCGTCTATCCGGAAGACCAGCTGCGGCAAAATGCTCGTCAGAAACAGCCGGCAAGCTGGCGCGTCGGCCAGTATCTGGAGGTCACGACTACCAACATCGCTGCATTGCCAAAAACTGTTGCTGCGGCTCAGCGGCTACTGGCCTTAAATGGCTTACAATTCGGACTTAGCAATGCCGCTGCCAAAAAGCTGGATGAACAGCAAATCGATGCAGCATATAAAAATTTGAATGAACGTATTGCCGCAATCGCCAAAGCCATGGGGCGACGGCCGGCGGAAGCGGTGCTCGATACCATTGACTTTGAAGGTTCCGGTGCATATGCGCCACAGCGCGATATGGCCAGTGCCAAGATGGCTAGCGTATCGGCACGGGAAGCTGCGCCAGTCGAAGAGCCAAGCTTTGAGCCGGGCGAAACGACATTGCAGATGCGGGTTGTGGGCAAAGTGAGGTTTAAATAGAACGGGAGGCGCAGCATGAACCTGGCACAATGCATGTTGGCGGCGACAGTCAGTGTACTGATCTGTGCATGCCAGCCATCCGAAGCGCCGCCGGACCTGCTCAAGACCCAGCGCGACGCACTGAACAAGGCAAAAGGCCTGGAAGGCCAGATGCAACAGCAAGCGCAAGACCGGATGCAATCCGCCGATGAGGCAGGCAAATAAACTGTACCCGGCAAGCGGATAGGCGTGAGTTACTTTTATGTGTAGCTCGTCTGGAATAAAGCGTGTTTCAAACCAAATTCAACATAGATGATGTCTGGAAATACCGTTGAATAATTATCCGTATCCGATCATCGCTCGGGAAGGCTGGCCGCTTTTGGCTTTTGTCATCCTGCTGTCATTGTTCATGACGTATTTATTCGGAGCATGGTCGATCCCGTTCTGGGGTATTGTGGTTTTTGTCCTGCAATTTTTTCGTGATCCCGGGCGAGTCATTCCGCAACAGCCGAATGCCGTGCTATCTCCGGCAGACGGGCGCATCGTCGTACTTGAAAAAACTCGGGATCCCTATGTCGGCCGGGATGCCCTCAAGATCAGCGTATTCATCAGCATGTTCAATGTGCATTCGAACCGTGCCCCAGTTGATGGAAAAATTGACGCCATCCAGTATTACCAAGGTAAAACCGCTCATGCCGATCTTGACAAGGCTTCGGTGAGAAATGAACGTAATGCGCTGACCATGACGGCTGCCAATGGCGACACGGTTACCTGTGTACAGGTGGCCGGTTTGCTCGCGCGTCGTATTCTTTGCTATGTCAAGCAAGGCGACGTGATGACACGTGGCCAGCGTTATGGTTTTATCCGCTTTGGTTCACGTGTGGATGTCTATTTGCCGCTGACGGCAACCCCAGTGGTGACATTGGGGGACAAGGTATTTGCGACTGAAACGATTTTGGCCAAGCTGTAATCGTTTTACCCATTTTCGGTTATCTCCTGAAACGGAATCTGCATGGCAAACTTTCCCCGAAGAAAAGCAAAAAAGAAAATTCCACTCCTCCCTCGTTCCAGTCGCTTTGGAAAAAATCTCCACCTTGATGCGGATTCGGAAGCCGACGTGCTGGCCCGGCCGACCCTGCGCCGTCGCAGTATTTATCTGCTGCCAAACGCCTTCACCACGGCGGCATTGTTCTGCGGGTTTTATGCGATTGTGATGGCGATGAACCAGAAATTCGATCATGCATCGATCGCCATTTTCGCCGCCATGATCCTGGATGCGGTGGATGGCCGGGTAGCCCGTCTGACCAATACGCAAAGTGAATTCGGCGCCCAGTACGATAGCCTGTCCGACATGGTGTCATTCGGCGCAGCGCCTGCACTGGTGATTTATGTCTGGGCCCTGCGCGATCTGGCTCAGGTCGGCTGGGGCAAGGTCGGCTGGCTGGCGGCATTCGTGTATTGTGCCTGTGCCGCACTGCGACTGGCCCGCTTCAATACCAATATCGGGGTAGTCGACAAGCGCTATTTTCAAGGCTTGCCCAGTCCGGCGGCCGCAGCGCTGGTCGCAGGTTTTGTCTGGTTGATGGATGACCTGGGCGTGCCGCGTGGCGATCTCGGCTGGATAGCCTGCGGCATCACGCTGTACGCAGGTTTGACGATGGTGACCAATGTCCCGTTTTATAGCTTCAAGGATATTAATTTCCGCAAATCGGTTCCGTTCATTGCAATCTTTGTGATTGTGCTGGCATTTGTCGCGGTGTCGAGTGACCCGCCGAAGGTTTTGTTCGCGATCTTTGTTTTCTATGGCTTGTCCGGCTACGGCGTATATTTTTGGCGGCTGGCCAAGGGAAAACCGGTCAGCATCATACAAACCAAGACCGAATCAGGTGATGAAAAATAATCGGGGTTTGTTGTTCTGTATCAGATGAAACCTATGGCCATGCCGGTCTCCAGATGACATCATGATTTTTTCATGTCACGAAAGGAGTGCATCATGGGTTTGCTGTCATTCATGAAAGACGCCGGCGAAAAGCTGCTGCGCGGTGGGCCGGGCAAACAGGCTGCCGAGCAGCAGATGGATCAAACCAGTCCGGCCGATCTTCGGTCCAAGGAGCAGGAGCTGGAGCGGGCGATTCTCGATTACATTGCGGTGCAAAATTTGCCGACCCAGGAATTGACCGTCGCCTATGATTCGGCCAATGCCACAGTGACGGTATCCGGTTCTGCGCCCGACCAGCAGACCAAGGAAAAGATCCTGCTTTGCTGTGGCAACGTACAAGGCGTAGCGCACGTCAATGACGAAATCAATGTGGCGCAAGCGGAAGCGGCGGCGTCCCAGTGGTACACCGTGCAAAGCGGCGATAGCCTGTCCAAGATCGCCAAGCAGTTTTATGGCGATCCCAACAAGTACATGCTGATTTTTGAATCGAACCGGCCGATGCTGACCGATCCCGACAAAATCTATCCGGGTCAGATGCTGCGGATTCCATCCCAGTCTTCCCTGCACTGAGTAAGTCTAACTGCCAGTTGCCTGATCGGGCGTGCAACTGGCAGTGCCCAATCCTGCGTCGGTTTTTAGGCGCCAAAAGTTGCGCTGTATCGGGCTGACGCTGATTAATTTTCAAGCCGCTCCGACTCCAGCCCTGACAGACGTCCTTAAATTGGACGATATTTTGTCAAGACTGCAATCGCGATCTCTATGCGCTGATGCGCGAAATCCCTCCTTTTCTACAATTTTTGCAAGCTTGAGCTCATGCCGATGCAATGGCAGGCGAAAAACTGTTTAAAATCGATTCATTCATGCATTTTCGAAGGAGTACACCATGGCCGCTGACGCATCCAGCAAGTTGATCATTTTTGATACCACCCTGCGCGATGGCGAACAGTCTCCCGGGGCATCCATGACCAAGGAAGAGAAAATCCGCATTGCCAAGCAACTTGAGCGATTGAAGGTGGATGTGATCGAAGCTGGCTTTGCCGCATCTTCTCAGGGAGATTTTGAAGCGATCAAGGCAATCGCCGGCCTGATCAAGGATTCCACCGTCTGCTCGCTGTCGCGTGCCAATGACCGTGATATTTCGCGGGCGGCGGAAGCGCTGGCGCCGGCGGCGCGCAAGCGCATTCACACTTTTATTGCAACTTCTCCGCTGCATATGGAAAAGAAGCTGCGCATGACGCCAGATCAGGTATTCGAGCAAGCCAAGCAAGCGGTCCGTTTTGCCCGTCAGTTTACCGATGATGTGGAATTCAGCCCGGAAGACGGCAGCCGTTCCGACATGGATTTTTTGTGCTGTGTGCTGGAAGCGGTCATCAACGAAGGCGCGACCACGATCAACTTTGCCGATACCGTCGGCTATGGGGTGCCGGAGTTATACGGCAACATGCTGAAAACCCTGCGTGAGCGCATCCCGAATGCGGACAAGGCAGTCTGGTCAGTTCATTGCCATAACGATCTGGGTATGGCAGTAGCCAATTCGCTGGCCGGTGTGATGATTGGCGGTGCGCGTCAGGTGGAATGCACCATCAATGGCTTGGGTGAGCGCGCCGGTAATACGGCACTGGAAGAAATCGTGATGGCAGTACGTACCCGCAGCGATTATTTCAATTTGAGCGTCGGTATCGATGCCACGCAAATTGTGCCCACTTCCAAACTGGTGTCGCAGATCACCGGTTTTGCGGTGCAGCCCAACAAATCGGTGGTGGGCGCGAACGCATTTGCTCATGCATCCGGCATCCACCAGGATGGCGTGTTGAAAGCGCGCGATACCTACGAAATCATGCGCGCCGAAGATGTGGGCTGGAGTGCCAATAAGATCGTTCTGGGGAAATTATCAGGCCGCAACGCCTTCAAGCAGCGACTGGAAGAGCTTGGCATTGCACTCGACTCCGAGGCTGAAGTCAATGCCGCTTTTGCCCGCTTCAAGGAACTGGCCGACCGCAAGTCGGAGATTTTTGACGAAGACATCATGGCGCTGGTGTCGTATGAACAGCAATCGCATGAACAGGATTTCTATCGGTTCGTATCATTGTTGCAGCATTCCGAGACCGGGGAAAAACCCATCGCAAAGGTGGTGTTTTCCATCGATGCCAAGGAAATGAGCTGCGAAGGGCAGGGCAATGGCCCGGTGGACGCAACCGTCAACGCGATTGAATCGAAAGTGGCAAGCGGTGCCGAATTGCTGCTGTTTTCCGTCAATGCGATCACCACCGGCACCCAATCGCAAGGTGAGGTGACGATGCGTCTGTCAAAAGCCGGCCGGATCGTCAATGGCGTAGGCGCTGACCTGGATATCGTTGTGGCATCGGCCAAGGCTTACCTGTCGGCCCTGAACAAGCTGCATTCGAAAGTGGAAAAACTCAATCCGCAGCTTTAGGGCCGAACCGCTTACCGGGGAAAGGCGCCAAACACGTTGCCTTGGTCACGGAAGCGCAGATCCGGGGTATTGACCATTTTGCGCACAATACCGGACTGGTCGAAATGGATGTGCATGACCGAATCCCAGATGTCGCTTTCCCGGTATGGATAGGACCACACTTCCAGCTGCGATAGCGGCAGGTAGGATTGTTCGCTGGGCGCGCCGATCGTATGCAGGACATCATTTTTGTTTGCCTGATTGACCTCGATGGCAGCAAATTTCTGGTTGGTCAGAACCTGCTCAAAACTAATTAATTTACCGTTGGAATCAATGCGCGCCATGTAGGTCCGCTGCCCAAACGGGCCATGATTGTATTCCAGCAATTGTTCATTGCCTATCTGATAACGATGGGTTGGCGTACCGCGGGCTGCCAGAACCTGAGCTTCGGTATCCCCGGTTTTTACCGGTTTGGACAGCGCACAGGCACCAAGCAGCACCGACAATGCCATTGCTCCAAATAATGCGGATAAGCTTTTCATCCTGTTCCTTGGTTCAGCCCGGCAAAGAGCGCTAAGTATTTGAATGTTCAAGTGAATTCCTATATACTTGCGCGTCTGGCTTTTTGGACCAGTATTTTTAATCATTTGTTCACGGTTTATGGGGTTGCGACTCTATATGCCGCATGTGAAAGGTAATCATGTCAGTAGAAAATATCAATAAGGCCGCTATTATTGCGGATAACGCCCGCGGCACCAACGATACCGGTTCTCCGGAAGTGCAAGTCGCATTGTTGACTGCACGTATCAACGAACTCAATGGCCACTTCAAAGCCCACGCCAAGGATCACCACTCCCGCCGCGGCTTGATCATGATGGTCAATCGTCGCAAGAGCCTGCTTTCTTACTTGAAGAGCAAAGATGCAACGCGCTATCGCGCTCTGATTGAAAAACTCGGTTTGCGCAAGTAATTTTGTTGCGACATCCTGTTTCAATCTAATCATTGAATGCCCGCGTCAGTTCGCTGATGTGGGCATTTGCCTTTTAAAGGTTTGTGATTATTTCCGAGCAGGAAGTCGTGAGGCAAGATGGGCTTTCCTTTGGGCAGCTGTCATCTGTGGTGAGGCGAACGATGGCGCCTGAAAATCCGTCGGCAAAAATAGAAAGGAAACACCGTGTTTAATAAAGTTACCAAGACCTTCCAGTATGGCCAGCATCAGGTGACGCTGGAGACCGGCGAAATCGCCCGTCAAGCATCCGGCGCCGTGATGGTGTCGATCGAAGACACCGTGGTACTGGCGACCGTGGTTGCCAGAAAAGATGCCAAGCCTGGCCAGGATTTTTTTCCGCTGACCGTGGATTATGTTGAAAAGACTTATGCTGCAGGCCGTATTCCCGGCGGTTTCTTCAAGCGCGAAGGTCGTCCTTCCGAGAAGGAAACGCTGACTTCGCGTCTGATCGATCGTCCGATTCGTCCGTTGTTCCCAGAAGGCTACCTGAATGAAGTGCAAGTGATCATTCATGTACTGTCGGTCAATCCGGAAATCGATCCGGATATCGCTGCGATGATCGGTGCATCCGCTGCGCTGTGCGTGGCCGGCCTGCCATTCAATGGCCCGGTCGGCGCTGCTCGCGTCGGTTATATCGATGGCCAGTATGTGTTGAACCCGACCGTCACGCAATTGGCGCAGTCGGCTATGGATCTGGTGGTTGCCGGCACCGAGCTGGCGGTATTGATGGTCGAATCTGAAGCCAAGCAATTGTCCGAAGAAATCATGCTGGGCGCGGTCGTCTATGGCCATGACCAGATGAAGACTGTCATCAATGCGATTCACGAACTGGTGCGCGACGGCGGCAAGCCTGAAGTTGAATGGAGCCCGGCGCCAAAAAATGACGCACTGATTGCGCGCGTCACCCATTTCGCTGAAGCCAAATTGCGTGAAGCGTACCAGACCAAGGACAAGCAGGCACGTACCGCCAAGCTGAAGGATGCAACTGCGCACGTCAATGCGGCGCTTGCTGCAGAAGCCGCATCGATTGGCGCCAGCGCGCCTGACACAGCAGAAGTCGGCAGTATTCTGTTTGATGTTGAAGCTCAGATCGTGCGTTCGCAAATCCTGGAAGGTGAGCCACGTATTGACGGTCGCGATACCCGTACCGTGCGGCCGATTTCGATCCGTACCGGCGTATTGCCGCGTACCCATGGTTCGGCATTGTTTACTCGTGGCGAAACCCAGGCTCTGGTGATCGCCACGCTGGGCACTGCGCGCGATGAACAAAAAATCGATGCGCTGATGGGCGAGTACAGCGACCGCTTCATGATGCATTACAACATGCCTCCGTTCGCCACTGGCGAAACCGGCCGTGTCGGTACGCCGAAGCGTCGTGAAATCGGCCACGGCCGTCTGGCCAAGCGCGCGCTGGTTGCTGCTTTGCCGGCGCCGGAAGAATTTAGCTATTCGGTGCGGCTGGTGTCTGAAATTACCGAATCCAATGGTTCGTCATCGATGGCATCGGTGTGCGGCGGTTGCCTGGCGCTGATGGATGCTGGCGTACCGATGCAAGCGCATGTCGCCGGTATTGCGATGGGCTTGATCAAGGATGGCAGCAAGTTTGCCGTGTTGACCGACATTCTCGGTGATGAAGATCACCTGGGCGATATGGACTTCAAAGTCGCCGGTACTGCCAATGGCATTACCGCGCTGCAAATGGATATCAAGATCCAGGGCATTACCAAGGAAATCATGCAAGTCGCATTGGCTCAAGCCAAAGAAGGCCGCATGCATATCCTGGGCAAAATGCAGGAAGCCGTCCCGCATGGCAAAACCGAGTTGTCGGACTTTGCACCGCGCCTGATCACCATCAAGATCAATCCGGAAAAAATCCGTGACGTCATTGGCAAGGGCGGTGCAGTAATCCGTGCCTTGACTGAAGAAACCGGCACCCAAATCGATATCAGCGATGAAGGCCTGGTGACGATCGCATCCGTGGATGCATCGGCAGGCCAGGAAGCCAAGCGCCGTATCGAGGAATTGACTGCTTCAGTTGAAGTAGGCAAGGTATATGACGGGATTGTGCTCAAGCTGCTGGATTTCGGCGCAATCGTTCAAGTATTGCCAGGCAAGGATGGCTTGTTGCACATTAGCCAGATCGCCAGCGAGCGTGTCAACGCAGTGGCCGATTACCTGAAAGAAGGCCAGCAAGTGCGTGTCAAGGTTCTGGAAACCGACGATCGCGGCCGTTTGAAATTGTCGATGAAGGCCGCTGCAGCCGAGGAAAATTCGGAGCCGGCTGAACAAGCGCAGCCGCAGCAGTAAGCAGCCGTTTGACTGTCGCGCAAGAACCGCCCGGATGAAAATTCCGGGCGGTTTTTTTATGGATGAAGCATCTTCGCGTAGCGCTTCATGGCAAGCTGGATGCGCCTGCCTGGGTTACCATATTGTTGAACTGGCTCCGGCGCTGGCTGGTGAATGGTTTCTGTCTGTAAATGTAAACGATTTCTACCTTGATAGAGGATGTTGAAAAGTTTGGTGGACATTCCTGTCTCTGCCGATATCCTGTAAACAAATGATGAAAGCAATTGAAATTACCCGGCCGGGCCCTCCCGAAGTTTTGCAACTCTGCGATCGGCCATTACCTGAATTAAAGTCAGGTGAAGTGCTGATCAAGGTTCATGCCAGCGGAGTCAATCGCCCGGATGTCTTGCAGCGTATCGGACGTTATCCGGTGCCGCCTGGCGCATCGGATTTGCCTGGACTTGAGGTGGCCGGCGAAATTATTGCCGGTAATGTGGGCTGCAGCAGCCTGAAAATCGGTGACATGGTTTGCGCGTTGGTCCAGGGCGGCGGTTATGCGCAATATTGTGCCGCCGCAGTGGAACAATGCTTGCCGATCCCGCAGGGCTTGACGCCGCTGCAGGCAGCATCCTTGCCGGAAACATTTTTTACGGTCTGGAGCAATGTTTTTGACCGCGCCAGGCTGGTTGATAACGAAACCTTGCTGGTACAAGGAGGCACTTCAGGTATTGGAGTGACAGCAATTCAACTGGCGGCAGCATTCGGACACCGTGTGTTTGCGACTGCCGGCTCTGAAGAAAAGTGCCGGGCCTGCGAAGCGCTGGGCGCCGAAAAAGGGATCAATTATCGGACTGAAGACTTCGTGGCGGCGATTAAAACGGCTACTAAAGGCAGGGGAGTGGATGTAATACTCGATATGGTCGGCGGTGATTATGTGCCGCGTGAAATTGATACGCTTGCTGATGACGGTCGGCTCGCAATTATTGCATTGTTGGGCGGCGCCAAGAGCATGGTTGACCTGGGACAAGTGTTGCGCCGTAGATTGACGCTGACGGGTTCCACTCTGCGTCCGCGCTCTGTGGCATTCAAGGCGGCGATTGCGGCGAATTTGCACGCCAAAGTATGGCCTTTGATCGAATCGGGGAAAATCAAACCGGTCATCCATCAGACCTTTCCATTGGAGCAGGCCGCGCAAGCCCACGCATTGATGGAAGCCGGCACCCATATCGGCAAGATCATGCTGTCGGTAATCGAAAGCAATTAAGGCGGCTTGCCCGCTGCCGAATTGACAATAAATTTCTGCGCTTGTTTGATAATTGGGTAATTTCTTGTCATTTCTTGCTGCTCGTAATTTGACCGGCATTACCCCGCACGCTAGAATAGCGGGTTATTAAAAATACGGACTGATATGCGTCGCAAACTGGTCGCTGGCAATTGGAAAATGAATGGCAGTCTGGCTGCGAATGCGGCTTTGCTGGCAGGCATCAAGGCTGGATTGAGTCAGCCTGTATGTGATATTGCCGTTTGCGTGCCGGCTCCCTACTTGGCGCAATGCCAGTCGGCACTGACCCAAAGCGCGATTTGCTGGGGCGCGCAGGATGTGTCCGCGCATGAGTCGGGCGCTTATACGGGAGAGGTTTCTGTCTCGATGCTGCTCGATTTTGGTTGCAGCCATGTGATTATCGGTCATTCCGAACGTCGTGCTTACCATGGCGAGACCAGTGAGCAAGTTGCCCGGAAGGCCCAGCGTGCGCTGCAAGCGGGATTGACGCCAATTGTCTGCGTCGGTGAAACGCTGGCAGAGCGTGAAGCAGGCCAAACTACGCTGGTAGTCGGCAAGCAAATCGAAGCAGTGCTGGATTTATTGAATGCCGATCAGCTTGCCAGAATAGTGGTTGCATATGAGCCGGTATGGGCAATTGGTACCGGCAAGACGGCCACGCCGCAGATGGCCCAGGATGTGCATGCAGTGTTGCGTGCGAAGCTGGCGGAAAAAGATGCATTCGCCGCCGCTGAAGTGAAAATTTTATATGGCGGCAGCATGAAGCCGGACAATGCCAAAGAGTTGCTGATGATGCCTGACATCGACGGCGGCTTGATTGGCGGCGCAGCGTTGAAGGCTGCAGATTTTTTGGCAATTATCAGCGCGGCATAAACGTGGCGATCAACTTTCAGCATTAACTTGCAATCGGAAATTTAATCAATGAATAATTTATTTACAGTAATCATCGTCGTCCAGGTTTTGTCTGCGCTGGCGATCATCACTCTGGTATTGCTGCAGCATGGCAAGGGTGCTGACATGGGCGCGGCTTTTGGTTCCGGAGCGTCGGGCAGTCTGTTTGGTGCCAGCGGGTCTTCCAATTTTCTTTCCAAAGCGACTGGTGTTGCGGCAACGATTTTCTTTTGCGCGACTTTGGCATTGGCGTATATCGGCAACCGGCCGGGCGCTGTAAGCGGTGGTGTCATGGACAGCTTGCCGGTTCCTTCGGCACCGGCGGCCGTGCCATCTAACAGTGGTGTGCCGGCTCCGGCCAAGCCTGCCGCGAACACGCCTGCAGAAGCGGGCGGAGCGGCAACCGCGCCAGTTCCTGCCGGTGATGCGAGTGTGCCGAATCAAATTCCGAAATAGTCCGCATTGATACCAAATCACTTATTGTTTTAATGCAATGTGCATTGAACAAAGGTACCAAAGCAGGTTAAAATAGCAGTCTTGCGCCGACGTGGTGAAATTGGTAGACACGCTATCTTGAGGGGGTAGTGGCGAAAGCTGTGCGAGTTCGAGTCTCGCCGTCGGCACCAATATAAAAGTATAACGAAGCCAGCAAGGGAGCATTGCCTAAGCTGGCTTTTTATCGGGGAAATTGACGTTTGATTTCTTGATCAATCTATCTGCGCAAAACGCACTTGACCGTGAACCTCGAAAATTATTTTCCCATCCTTTTGTTTATCCTGGTCGGTATCGGCGTCGGCGTCGTGCCGCAGGTACTGGGGCGGGTACTGGGGCCGCATCGGCCCGATGCCGAAAAGCTGTCGCCGTATGAATGCGGCTTCGAGGCATTCGAAGACGCGCGCATGAAATTCGATGTGCGCTATTACCTGATCGCCATCCTCTTTATTCTGTTCGACCTCGAAACCGCGTTCTTCTTTCCTTGGGCCGCCGCCATGCGCGAACTGGGATGGGCGGGATTCCTGACGATGATGGTGTTCATCGCCGAATTCATCGTCGGATTTTGGTACATCTGGAAGAAAGGTGCCCTTAACTGGGAGTAAGCCATGTCAATTGAAGGCGTATTAAACGAAGGTTTTGTCACCACGACAGCAGACAAGCTGATCAACTGGACCCGTACCGGCTCGCTGTGGCCGATGACGTTCGGCCTGGCTTGCTGCGCGGTAGAGATGATGCATGCAGGCGCAGCGCGTTACGATATGGACCGTTTCGGCGTGATCTTCCGTCCATCGCCGCGTCACTCCGATGTCATGATTGTTGCAGGTACCCTGTGCAACAAGATGGCGCCGGCCTTGCGCAAGGTGTATGACCAGATGTCCGAGCCGCGCTGGGTGATCTCGATGGGGTCCTGCGCCAATGGCGGCGGGTATTACCATTATTCCTATTCGGTGGTGCGTGGTTGCGACCGCATCGTGCCGGTCGATGTGTACGTGCCGGGCTGCCCGCCCACTGCGGAAGCTCTGCTATACGGCATCATGCAATTGCAAAACAAGATCAAGCGCACCAATACGATCGCTCGCTAACCGGCGCTTAAGCAAACTATGACGACGAAACTTGAAACCCTTGAAGCTGTCTTGCGCAATGCGCTCGGAAGTGACCTTCAAAGTCTGAATGTCGCATTGGGCGAGATCACCATCGTGGTCGCCGCCGCCGATTATCTGGCGGTCATGCGGGTGTTGCGTGATCATGCCGATCTGCGCTTCGAAGAGCTGATCGATCTGTGCGCCGTCGATTATTCGACCTATGGCGACGGCATCTGGGAAGGTCCGCGCTTTGCCGCGGTGTCGCATCTGCTGTCGATCGCGCATAACTGGCGCGTGCGCGTGCGCGTGTTCGCGCCGGATGACGAGATGCCGGTAGTGGCTTCGGTGACCGAAATCTGGACCGCCGCCGACTGGTACGAGCGCGAGGCATTTGACCTGATGGGCATCCTGTTCGATGGTCATAACGACTTGCGCCGCATCCTGACCGATTACGGTTTTATCGGCCACCCGTTCCGCAAGGATTTCCCGGTCAGCGGCTACGTCGAGATGCGTTACGACCCTGAACAGAAGCGCGTGATTTACCAGCCCGTCACGATCGAGCCGCGCGAGATTACGCCGCGGGTAATTCGTGAAGAACAGTACGGGGTGAAATAATGAATGCCTCTGAAAATCGTGGCGAGCGGCCCGAGGTCGAGTCGAGAAACGCAGTCGTACAAGTGTACGGCGAGCATCGCAGCCCCGAGATCGGGTTGCGCAGTAGATTTGTAGAGGTATGTAATGGCTGAAATCAAGAATTACACGCTTAACTTCGGTCCGCAGCATCCGGCCGCGCACGGCGTGCTGCGTCTGGTGCTGGAGCTCGATGGCGAAGTGATCCAGCGGGCCGATCCGCATATCGGCTTGCTGCATCGCGCGACCGAAAAGCTGGCCGAGCAAAAAACCTATCTGCAATCCGTGCCTTACATGGACCGTCTCGACTATGTGTCGATGATGTGCAACGAACATGGCTATGTGCTGGCGATCGAAAAACTGCTTGGCCTCGAAGTGCCGCTGCGTGCCCAGTATATCCGGGTGCTGTTTGACGAAATTACCCGCATCCTGAATCACCTGATGTCGCTCGGTTCGCATGCGCTGGACGTCGGCGCGATGGCCGTGTTCCTGTACACATTCCGCGAGCGCGAAGACTTGATGGACTGCTACGAGGCGGTTTCCGGCGCACGCATGCATGCTGCCTATTATCGTCCTGGCGGCGTCTATCGTGATTTGCCGGAGACCATGCCGAAGTATGCGGCATCCCTGATGCGCAATGAAAAGGCAATCCGACAGATGAATGAAAACCGTCAGGGCTCTCTGCTGGATTTCATCGAGGATTTCACCAATCGTTTTCCAAAGTATGTGGATGAATACGAAACGCTGCTGACCGATAACCGCATCTGGAAGCAGCGCCTGGTCGGTGTTGGTGTCGTCTCGCCGGAACGTGCCAAGGCAATGGGTTTCACCGGTGCCATGCTGCGCGGTTCTGGCGTCGAGTGGGATTTGCGCAAGAAACAACCGTACGAAGTCTATGACTTGCTCGATTTCGATATCCCGGTGGGCGTCAATGGCGATTGCTATGACCGCTATCTGGTGCGGGTCGAGGAAATGCGCCAGTCCAATCGCATCATCAAGCAATGCGTCGAGTGGCTGCGCAACAATCCGGGCCCGGTCATGACCGACAACCACAAGGTGGCGCCGCCATCGCGGGTCGACATGAAGAGCAACATGGAAGAGCTGATTCATCATTTCAAGCTCTTTACCGAAGGATTCCACGTGCCGCCGGGCGAAGCCTATGCGGCAATCGAGCATCCGAAGGGCGAGTTTGGCGTCTATCTCATCTCCGATGGCGCCAACAAGCCTTATCGTTTGAAGATCCGCGCGCCCGGTTTCGCGCATTTACAAGGCTTGAACGAAATGGCCAAGGGCCACATGATCGCCGATGCGGTAACGATCATTGGTACGCAAGATATCGTGTTTGGTGAGATTGACCGCTAATTGGCGGTCAATATTTGAGGCAGAAATAATGCTGTTATCAGAGCAATCGTACAAAAAAATCGATCGCGAAATCGCGAAGTTTCCTGCCGAGCAGCGACAGTCGGCGGTGATGGCGGTGCTCGCCATCGCCCAGGATGAAAAAAGCTGGCTGGCGCCGGAAGTCATGCAGGAAATCGCCGATTATCTGCGCATGCCGGCCATCGCAGTGCAGGAAGTCGCGACCTTCTATGCGATGTATAACCTGAAGCCGCTCGGAAAATCCAAAATCACTGTCTGTACCAATCTGCCGTGCGCCTTGTCGGGCGGCGAACGGGCGGCCCACTATCTGAAGCAGAAACTGGGCATTGATTACCGCGAAACCACCGCCGATGGCCAATTCACGCTGATGGAAGGCGAGTGCATGGGCGCCTGCGGCGACGCGCCGGTCTTGTTGGTCAATAACAAGCGCATGTGCAGCCATATGTCAGATGACAAGCTCGATGCGCTGGTAGCGGAGCTGAGCGAGGTAACCCCGAAATGACCAGCCTTCACGATCGCCATATCAATCCTCTGATCCTGGCTGGCCTGGATGGCCAGAACTGGCATCTGGCAGATTACGTCAAGCGCGGCGGCTATGAAGCGCTCAAGCGCATCCTGACTGAAAAAATCACGCCCGAGCAAATCATTGCCGAACTCAAGGCATCTTCCTTGCGCGGACGCGGCGGCGCCGGTTTTCCGACCGGCCTGAAGTGGAGCTTCATGCCGCGCCAGTTCCCGGGTCAAAAGTACCTGGTCTGCAATACCGACGAAGGCGAGCCCGGCACGTTCAAGGATCGCGATATCATTCGCTACAATCCGCATGCGCTGATCGAAGGCATGGCAATCGGCGCGTATGCGATGGGGATCACGGTTGGCTATAACTATATCCATGGCGAGATCTGGGCCGAGTACGAGCTTTTCGAAGAAGCGCTGGAAGAGGCGCGCGCCGCCGGATTCCTCGGTGACCGGATCATGGGCAGTGACTTCAATTTCCAGCTGCATGCATTTCACGGCTATGGCGCCTACATCTGCGGCGAGGAAACTGCGCTGCTGGAATCGCTGGAAGGCAAGAAGGGCCAGCCGCGCTTCAAGCCGCCATTTCCGGCCAGCTTCGGTTTGTATGGCAAGCCGACCACGATCAACAATACCGAGACTTTTGCGGCTGTGCCGTTCGTGCTGAAAATGGGCGGGCCGGCGTATGCAGCGCTGGGCAAGCCGAACAATGGCGGCACCAAGATTTTCTCGATTTCGGGCGATGTTGCGCGCCCCGGCAATTATGAAATCCCGCTCGGCACGCCGTTTGCCACGCTGCTGGAACTGGCAGGCGGCATGCGTGATGGCAAGAAGATCAAAGCAGTGATTCCCGGCGGTTCATCGGCGCCTGTCGTGACCGGCGAAGTCATGATGGCTACCGACATGGATTACGATGCGATTGCCAAGGCCGGTTCGATGCTCGGTTCCGGCGCGGTGATCGTGATGGATGAGACGCGCTGCATGGTCCGTTCGCTGCTGCGCTTGTCGTATTTCTATTACGAGGAATCCTGCGGTCAGTGCACGCCGTGCCGCGAAGGCACCGGCTGGCTGTACCGGATGGTGCACCGGATCGAACACGGCCAGGGCCGTGCCGACGATCTGGACATGCTCAATTCGATTGCCGACAATATCCAGGGGCGCACCATCTGCGCACTGGGTGATGCGGCAGCGATGCCGGTGCGCGGCATGATCAAGAATTTCCGCGAAGAGTTTGCTTATCATATCGAGCACAAGCATTGCTTGGTACCTGCTTACATTTAACAGATCCGGTGCGCGCGACGCACTCTACGGCGAAAAAAACGAGCCATGGTTGAAATCGAAATAGACGGCAAAAAAGTTGAAGTGCAAGAAGGCAGCATGGTAATGGATGCTGCCAATAAGCTTGGCACGTATATCCCCCATTTTTGCTATCACAAGAAATTGTCCATCGCGGCCAACTGCCGCATGTGCCTGGTCGAAGTCGAGAAAGCGCCCAAGCCGCTGCCGGCATGCGCAACGCCTGTGACGGCCGGCATGATCGTTCGTTCAAATAGCCAGAAAGCGGTGCAGGCACAAAAAAGCGTGATGGAATTTTTGCTGATCAACCATCCGCTCGATTGTCCGATTTGCGATCAGGGCGGCGAATGCCAGCTGCAGGATCTGGCAGTCGGTTACGGTCCCTCCGCTTCGCGCTACGAAGAAGAAAAGCGTGTCGTCGTGCCAAAGGATGCCGGCCCGCTGATTTCGATGAAAGAGATGAGCCGCTGCATCCATTGCACCCGCTGCGTGCGTTTCGGTCAGGAAATCGCCGGCGTAATGGAATTCGGCATGCTGGGACGCGGCGAGCATGCCGAAATTACGTCCTTCGTCGGCAAAACGGTGGATTCGGAATTGTCCGGCAACATGATCGACCTGTGCCCGGTTGGCGCACTGACCTCGAAGCCGTTCCGCTACAAGGCCCGCACTTGGGAGTTGTCGCGCCGCAAATCGATCAGCCCGCATGACAGCCTGGGCAGCAATCTGATCGTGCAAGTTAAGGGCGCGCAGGTGATGCGCGTCCTGCCGCTGGAAAACGATGAAATCAATGAATGCTGGCTGTCGGACCGGGATCGCTTTTCATACGAAGGGCTGAACAGTCCTGAACGGCTGACTACGCCGATGATCAAGCAAAACGGCCAATGGATGCCAACCGACTGGCAAACCGCGCTCGAATACGTCGCGCATGGCCTGCGCAACATCAGGCATGAACATGGCGCGGATGCGATTGCTGCGTTGGCAACGCCCAACTCGACGCTGGAAGAATTGTCGCTGCTGCAAAAGACCGTGCGCGGCCTTGGTTCGGACAATGTCGATTTCCGTCTGCGCCAGTCCGACTTTGCGCTGGATGGCAAAGTCACTCCATGGCTGGGCATGTCGGTGGCGGAATTCGCCAGCTTGCGGAAAGTCTTCGTGATCGGCTCGTTCCTGCGCAAGGATCATCCGCTGCTGGCGGCGCGTCTGCGTCAGGCTGTCAAGCAAGGTGCCAAGCTGAGCATCCTGCATGCCAGCGATGATGATCTGCTGATGCCGGTGACCAACAAGATGATTACAGCACCGTCAGCCTGGCTAGCAATGCTCGGACAAGTTATTGTTGCGGTTGCTCAGGGCAAAGGGATTGCCGCGCCGGCAGGTTTCGAACAAGTGACAGCATCGGATGCAGCCAAGGCGATTGCTGCCAGCTTGCTGGCGGATGAATCGACAGCGGTATTGCTGGGCAATTCTGTCGCACAGCATCCACAAGCATCGCTATTGCATGCAGCGGCCCAATGGATCGCGCAGAACACCAATGCCAAATTCGGCTATCTGACCGAATCTGCCAATACCGTGGGTGGCTATCTAGCCAATGCAATTCCCGGCAAAGGCGCCAATGCACTGCAGGCGCTGGCGCAGCCACGCAAGGCATATCTGTTGCTGAATGCGGAACCGGAACTGGATTGCCATGATCCGCAAGTGGCCCGGGCTGCAATGGATCAGGCCGAGATGGTAGTGGCGCTGTCGCCTTACAAGCATGGCATGAACTATGCCGACGTGCTGCTGCCGATTGCCCCTTTTTCCGAAACCTCCGGCACTTACGTCAATTGTGAAGGCAGGGCCCAGAGTTTCAATGGCACGGTCAAACCGCTGGGTGAAACCCGTCCTGGCTGGAAAGTGTTGCGGGTGCTCGGCAATTTGCTGGATCTTGGTGGTTTCGACTATGAATCTTCCGAAGCGATTCGTAATGAAATCCTTGGCGCTGCCGCGCCGGCAGAAGCTGACCTGAGTGCACGCCTGAATAATGTCGTGGAACTTGCGCCGCAAGCTGGTGCAACCGTTGCCGGATCGCAGCTGGAACGGATTGCCGATGTGCCGATCTACAGCAGCGATGCCATCGTGCGGCGTTCGCCGCCGCTGCAGCAAACAGCCGATGCCACACGGCCGAAAGCCTGGATTTCGACCGTGCTGGCGGAAAAACTTGGTGTTGCCGCAGGCGGCCAGATTAGCGTGACGCAGGGACAAGCAAGCGTCGCCCTCGACTTCGGCATTGATCGCGCGCTGCCGGACAATGTGGTGCGCGTGGCCGCGGGACACGCGTCAACCAGTGCTCTGGGTGCGATGTTTGGATCAGTCAGCGTGGAGAAGGCGTGATGGATCAATTGCTCGTAACGATTCATGCCACCGGCAATGACTGGCTCGGATTCATGTGGCCGCTGGTGTGGAACCTGTTCAAGATCGTTTGCCTGGTACTGCCGATCATGGGTTGCGTGGCTTACCTGACGCTGTGGGAACGTAAAATGATCGGCTGGATGCACGTTCGCATGGGGCCGAATCGGGTCGGTCCGGCCGGCCTGCTGCAGCCGATCGCCGATGCATTGAAGCTGCTGCTGAAGGAAATCATCATTCCGGCCAAGGCCAACAAGGCATTGTTCGTGATCGCACCGATCATGACCATCATGCCGGCATTGGCAGCATGGGCGGTGATTCCATTTGGCCCGGAACTGGCGCTGGCCAATATCAATGCCGGCTTGTTGTTCGTGATGGCGATTACCTCGATGGAAGTATACGGTGTGATCATTGCCGGCTGGGCATCGAACTCCAAGTATGCATTCCTGGGCGCGATGCGCGCCTCCGCGCAAATGATTTCGTATGAAATCGCCATGGGTTTTGCGCTGGTGATCGTGCTGATGGTATCGGGCAGCCTGAATTTCTCGGAAATCGTCGGCATGCAAACCCGCGGCTACTTTGCCGGCATGGGCTTGAATTTTCTTTCATGGAACTGGCTGCCGCTGTTTCCGATCTTTGTGATTTACGTGATCTCAGGCATTGCCGAAACCAATCGCCATCCATTCGATGTGGTTGAGGGTGAATCTGAAATTGTCGCAGGCCACATGGTCGAGTATTCAGGCATGTCGTTCGCGATGTTTTTCTTGGCCGAATACGCCAACATGATCCTGATTTCGGCACTGGCATCGCTGATGTTCCTGGGCGGCTGGGATGCGCCATTCAGTTTCCTTACTTGGATACCTGGCTGGATCTGGCTCGGCATCAAGACCTTCTTTGTGGTGTCGTTGTTCATCTGGGCGCGCGCATCTTTCCCACGCTACCGCTATGACCAGATCATGCGCTTGGGCTGGAAAGTGTTTATCCCGCTGACGCTGGCTTACCTGATCATCGTCGCCACCTGGATCATGTCGCCCTGGAATATCTGGAAATAATGAGACATTACGGGACAGAGTTAAGCGGGGCTGCCAAGGCGAAGCGGTACTCTGCCCTCAACATGATAGAAACGCAGGACAGAGTCGAGCGCGCAACGCCGGCTTGTCCCTGATAACTGAAAGACTGAGGCTGAGTGCAAATGCAAGCCATTAAAGATTTTTTCAGCAGCTTGATGCTGCGAGAGCTGGTCAAGGGTGCCGCCCTGACTGGGCGTTACATGTTTGCACGCAAGATCACCGTGCAGTTTCCCGAGGAAAAAACGCCAGCATCGCCGCGTTTTCGGGGTTTGCATGCATTGCGCCGCTACCCGAATGGCGAGGAGCGCTGTATCGCCTGCAAATTGTGCGAAGCAGTGTGTCCGGCCCTGGCGATTACCATCGAATCCGAACAGCGTGACGACGGCTCGCGCCGTACCACGCGTTACGATATTGACCTTACCAAGTGCATTTTTTGCGGCTTCTGTGAAGAATCGTGCCCGGTGGACTCGATTGTCGAAACGCATATCCTGGAATATCACGGTGAAAAACGCGGCGATCTTTACTACACCAAGGAAATGCTGCTGGCGGTGGGTGATCGTTATGAGAATGAAATTGCCGCTGCCCGCGCGGCCGATGCCGTCTATCGTTAATTGAGTTAATTCTGGTTTGGCGCAAGCCGACTTTACTGGTCCATCATGGAATTTACAACTGCACTGTTTTACGCGTTTTCGGCAATCCTGGTGTTTGCCGCCATTCGCGTCATTATCGCCCGCAACCCGGTTCATTCCGCGCTGTTTCTGGTGCTGTCTTTCTTTTCCGCCGCGGCGATCTGGCTGTTGCTCAAAGCCGAATTCCTCGCCATTGTGCTGATACTGGTTTATGTCGGCGCAGTCATGGTGCTGTTCTTGTTCGTGGTCATGATGCTTGATATTAATATCGAGAAGCTGCGCGCAGGATTCTGGGGCTATCTGCCGCTGGCCGCCGGCATCGGCGTGGTGATCGTGCTGCAGATGGCAGCAGTCATCTGGCGCGGTTTCCTGAAAACGGATGAATCGATTCCAGCCGCCGCATCGACCATAGGCGGCACCAGGGAACTGGGCAAGCTGATTTACACGCAATACATCTATGCATTCGAAATTGCCGCAGTGATCCTGCTGGTGGCGATTGTTGCCGCAGTGGCGCTGACGCTGCGCCGCCGCAAAGACAGCAAGTACTTTGCGCCGTCTGCCGCAGTCAAGGTCAAGGCCAGTGACCGCATCCGGATTGTGAGCATGAAGTCCGAATCCGATCGCGGTGCTGCCGCTGTCCAACCCGCTGCGCCTGCAGCCGAACAGAAATAAAGGGGAAGGACCGTGGCTTTAACACTCGCGCATTACCTGGTGCTAGGCGCCATCCTGTTTGCGATTTCTATCGTCGGCATTTTCCTGAACCGGAAAAACATCATTATTTTGCTGATGGCAATCGAATTGATGCTATTGGCAGTCAACATGAATTTCATCGCATTTTCCCATTACATGGGTGATGCGGCGGGGCAGATTTTCGTATTCTTCATCCTGACTGTTGCAGCGGCAGAATCCGCGATTGGTCTGGCCATTTTGGTGGTGTTGTTCCGTAACACGGATACCATCGATGTGGAAGATCTGGATAGTCTCAAGGGTTAACTACAACAACGATAAGGTCGAACATGGCGGGGCAACTTAACCCTAACCTTTTACTTGCCGTACCCCTGGCGCCACTGGTCGGTTCTGCAATTGCAGGCTTGCTGGGCACCAAGTTTCTGGGCAATGTAGTCGGTCGCAAGACATCGCATACAGTCACCATTCTCGGTGTGCTGATTGCATTCATTCTATCGGTGCAAACCTTGCTTGCCGTGATGGATGGCGCCAGCTTCAACGGCACCCTGTATACCTGGATGACGGTGGGCGAACTGAAGCTGGAAATAGGCTTCCTGGTCGATAGCCTGACCGCGATGATGATGTGCGTGGTCACCTTCGTTTCGCTGATGGTGCATATCTATACCATCGGCTATATGGCCGAAGATGAAGGCTACAACCGCTTCTTTTCGTATATTTCGCTGTTTACCTTTTCGATGCTGATGCTCGTCATGAGCAACAACTTCCTGCAGCTGTTCTTCGGTTGGGAGGCGGTTGGTCTGGTGTCCTATCTGCTGATCGGTTTCTGGTATACCCGGCCAACCGCCATTTATGCCAACATGAAGGCCTTCATGGTCAATCGTGTCGGCGATTTCGGCTTCATTCTCGGCATCGGCTTGCTGCTGGCATATGCCGGCTCGATGAATTACGGTGACGTGTTTGCGAAAAAGGATGAATTGGCGCTGTTGACCCTGCCGGGTTCTGACTGGATGCTGCTGACGGTCGCCTGTATCTGCCTGTTCATCGGCGCCATGGGTAAATCGGCGCAGTTCCCCTTGCATGTCTGGTTGCCGGATTCGATGGAGGGCCCGACGCCGATTTCGGCACTGATCCATGCTGCTACCATGGTGACCGCCGGTATTTTCATGGTGGCGCGCATGTCGCCGCTGTTCGAGCTGTCCGACACTGCCTTGTCCTTCGTGATGATCATCGGTGCGATCACCGCGTTGTTCATGGGTTTTCTTGGCATCATCCAGAACGATATCAAGCGCGTGGTTGCCTATTCAACCCTGTCGCAACTCGGTTACATGACGGTGGCGCTGGGCGCATCGGCCTATTCGGTGGCGGTATTCCACCTGATGACGCATGCATTCTTCAAGGCGCTGCTGTTCCTTGGCGCCGGCGCGGTCATCATCGGCATGCATCATGACCAGGATATCCGTAACATGGGCGGCTTGCGCAAGTACATGCCGATCACCTGGATCACGTCGCTGCTGGGCTCGCTGGCCTTGATCGGTACGCCATTCTTTTCCGGTTTCTATTCGAAGGACAGCATCATCATCGCTGCCCACAATGCCAATATCGCGGGAGCAGGATTTGCGTATTTCGCCGTGATGGCAGGCGTGTTCGTAACGGCGTTCTATTCGTTCCGCATGTATTTCCTGGTATTCCATGGTGAAGAGCGCTTCGGAAAACCGCATGACGCACATCAGGATCACAGCCACGACGAGCATAGCGACGAGCATCACCATGGCCTGGCGCCGGGACAGAAGCCGCACGAAGCGCCCTGGGTTGTCACGGTGCCGCTGATCCTGCTGGCCATCCCATCCGTGCTGATCGGTTTCTTCACTATCGGTCCGGCGCTGTTTGGCGATTTCTTCGATGGCGTGATTTTCGTCAACGAGTCGCATCCGGCGATGGCTGCACTGGCCAGTGAATTTCACGGTGCATTAGCCATGGGCCTGCATGGTTTCGTCACACCGGTGTTCTGGCTGGCAGTGGCCGGCGTTGCGTCGGCGTACTACTGCTATATGGTCAATCCGCGCGTGCCGGCCTGGTTCTTCAGCAAGTTCCATGCGCTGTACACACTACTGGACAACAAGTATTACATGGACAAGATCAACGATGTTGTGTTCGCACGCGGCGCCCGTCTGCTCGGCGGCGGTTTGTCCAACGTTGGCGACCGTGGCCTGATTGATGGCTTGATCGTCAACGGCAGCGCCAAATTCGTCGGATGGACGTCCACGATCATCCGCCGCCTTCAGTCCGGGTATATCTACCATTACGCATTTGTGATGATTATTGGCGTAATGGCTTTCCTAGTCTGGTTCCTGCCATTCCCGTTTGCCAAATAAATGGCCAAGCAAAATAAAAAGCAATCATGATGCAGTCAACCACACCCCTCTTGAGCCTGGCGATCTGGTGTCCGATCGCGTTTGGCGTGTTTGTTTTGGCATTCGGCCGCGACAAGAATCCGAACCTAGTCCGCAGCATTGCGCTGATCGGCGCAGTGATCAGCTTGCTGGTGACCTTGCCGCTGATTTCCCAGTTTGACAATGCCGCGCACGGCATGCAGTTTGTCGAGCAGATGCCCTGGATCGACCGCTTCAATATCCATTACTTTCTGGGCATCGATGGCATTTCGCTCTGGTTCATTCCGCTGACCGCATTCATCACCGTGATCGTGGTGGTCGCCGGCTGGGAAGTGATCGAGAAAAGGGTGGCCCAATACATGGGCGCATTCCTGATCCTGTCCGGTTTGATGATCGGCGTGTTTTGTGCGCTTGACGGCGTGCTGTTCTATGTATTCTTTGAAGCCACGCTGATCCCGATGTTCATCATCATCGGTATCTGGGGCGGGTCCAACCGCGTGTATGCGGCAATCAAGTTCTTCCTGTACACCTTCTTCGGATCGCTGCTGATGCTGGTGGCGATCATCTACCTGTATTTCGCATCAAATGGCAGCTTCAATATTCTGGACTGGCATGCGCTGCCGCTGCCGATCGATGCGCAGATCCTGATTTTCCTGGCGTTCCTGATGGCGTTTGCGGTCAAGGTGCCGATGTGGCCGGTGCACACCTGGCTGCCGGATGCCCACGTCGAAGCGCCGACCGGCGGCTCGGTGGTGCTGGCAGCCATCATGCTGAAGCTGGGCGGCTACGGCTTCCTGCGTTTTTCGCTGCCGATCACGCCGGATGCGAGCCATCAGTTGTCCTGGCTGATCATCACGCTGTCGCTGATTGCGGTGATCTACATCGGCTTAGTGGCGCTGGTCCAGGCCGACATGAAAAAACTGGTGGCATATTCATCGATTGCGCACATGGGCTTTGTCACGCTCGGATTTTTCATGTTCAATGACATCGCAGTGCAGGGCGGTATTGCGCAAATGATTTCGCATGGTTTCGTGTCCGGCGCGATGTTCCTGTGTATCGGCGTGCTGTACGACCGCATGCACTCCAGGAAGATTGCCGACTACGGCGGAGTGGTCAATACCATGCCGAAGTTTGCCGCATTCTTCGTGCTGTTTTCGCTGGCGAACAGCGGCTTGCCTGCGACTTCCGGCTTCGTCGGCGAATTCATGGTGATTCTGGGCGCGGTCAAGTTCAATTTCTGGATCGGCTTGCTTGCCGCGACCGCGCTGATTTTAGGTGCAGCCTATTCACTGTGGCTGGTCAAGCGTGTGATATTCGGTGCGGTGGGCAATGCCAATGTCGCCGAGTTGCTTGACCTGAACAAGCGGGAATTCCTGATGCTGGCCGTGTTGGCAATTGCCGTGCTTGCGATGGGGCTGTACCCGGCGCCATTCACCGACGCAATGCAAACGTCGGTGTCGGATTTGCTCAAGCATGTCGCGATTTCGAAAATCATTCCGATTGCGAATTAAACCATCCGATGCTGTCACGGACTAAGTGAATAACATGAATTTTCTCCCGGCTTACCCTGAAATTTTTCTGCTGATCGCCACCTCGGTGATTCTGCTGGTCGATATGCATTTGCCTGATGCGAAGCGCAACATCACCTATCTGTTGTCATTAGCGACACTGGCGGTGTGCGCCGCATTGAGCCTGTATTCATTCGAGGCAGGCACGGTTACGTACACGTTCAACAATATGTTCGTGTCGGATCCGATGTCGCATTTGCTGAAGCTGTGCTCCTATCTGGCAGTTGCCATGACACTGATCTATTCGCGTCAGTACATCAATGACCGGGAAATGGACCGCGGCACGCTCGGCGGGGAGTTTTATGCGCTGGCACTGTTTTCGCTGCTTGGCCAGATGATCATGATTTCCGGGACCAATTTCCTGACGATTTATCTCGGGCTGGAGCTGATGTCGCTGTCCCTGTATGCACTGGTCGCATTGCGCCGCGGCCATGCAGTTTCCACCGAAGCGGCAATGAAGTATTTTGTCCTGGGTGCTTTGTCTTCAGGCTTTTTGCTATATGGCATCTCGATGCTGTACGGCGCCACCGGTTCGCTCGACGTCAATGCGGTCGCCAAGGCAGCCCTTTCGGGCACCATCAAGCCAACAGTATTGGTGTTCGGTGTGGTGTTTTTGGTCGCCGGTCTGGGATTCAAGCTGGGCGCAGTACCATTTCATATGTGGGTGCCGGATGTCTATCAGGGTGCGCCTACGCCGATCACGCTGCTGTTGGGCGCGGCACCCAAGCTGGCGACGTTTGCCATTTGCATCCGCTTGCTGGTCGAAGGCTTGCTGCCGCTCGCATTCGACTGGCAGCAGATGCTGATGGTACTGGCAGTGCTGTCGCTGGCGATCGGCAATATCACCGCGATTGCACAGACTAATCTCAAGCGCATGCTGGCCTACTCGACCATTTCCCAGATGGGTTTCATGTTGCTGGGCTTGTTGTCTGGCGTCGTCAATGGCAATGGCGAGTTGGCGGTGAATGCCTACAGCTCGGCCTTGTTTTACACAATTACCTACGTGCTGACCACGTTGGGCACCTTCGGCATCATCTTGCTGCTGGCACGCGCAGGATTCGAGGCAGAAAATCTGGAAGACTTGAAAGGATTGAATCAGCGCAGCCCGTGGTTTGCCCTGGTCATGCTGTTATTGATGTTCTCTCTGGCCGGTGTCCCGCCGACAGTCGGTTTCTATGCCAAGCTGTCGGTATTGCAGGCTGTGCTGGGCGCCGGTCAAGTCTGGCTGGCGGTCGTGGCAGTCATGTTCTCGCTGGTTGGCGCGTTCTATTACCTGCGCGTGGTAAAGCTGATGTATTTCGATGCGCCAACCGATACCGCGCAGATCGTGGTCAACGGCGATATGCGGGCCACACTGAGCTTGAACGGCGCTGCGATTTTGTTGCTGGGTATTTTGCCCGGCACTTTAATGGCCGCTTGCGAAACTGCGATCGGCCAATCCATCGGCCATACGCTGAAAGCCTTCGCCAATGTCGCTTCCTAGTTCGGTGAACCCGGATCAATTGTGGAAGTGAACTTTTCCAGCTGGTTTGTGCTTGCGTTGGCAGTGATTGCTGCCAACCTGCCGTTCGTTAATGAACGGCTATTTGCGACGATACCGCTTAAATTTGGCGCCGAACCGTCCATCAAGCCATTTTGGGTGCGTCTGCTTGAACTGCTCATCCTGTATTTCATTGTCGGCGGCATCGCCTATCTGCTGGAAGCGCGCATCGGCAGCGTCTTCAAGCAAGGATGGGAATTTTACGCGGTGACCGGCTGCTTTTTTATCGTACTGGCGTTCCCGGGATTCGTGTTTCGTTATCTGCGCAAACATCACGGTTAAGCCGACACTGGCACTGATTGCCTGAATTATTTCGAGGGTCGACATGGATCAGCATTTGAAGGAAACCCGGGTCGACAGTCAAATGGCGTACGATGGCCATTTTCTCAATGTGCAACGCGATACCGTGCGACTGCCGGATGGCAAGACGGCTACCCGCGAATACATCAAGCATCCGGGCGCTGTGGTCATCCTGCCCTTGTTCGACGATGGTACGGTGCTGCTGGAGCGTCAGTTCCGCTATCCGCTGGATCAAGTCTTTCTTGAATTTCCGGCTGGTAAAATCGATCCCGGTGAAGACCACCTTGCCTGCGCCAAGCGTGAACTGCAGGAAGAAACCGGTTATACCGCGCGCGACTGGCAATTCGTGTGCACGATCCACAATGCGATTGCCTATTCGGACGAACACCTGGATATCTATCTGGCACGCGGCTTGACGCCAGGCGAGCGCAAACTCGACGATGGCGAATTCCTGGATACTTTCCAGGCGCCGCTGGCCGACGTAATGGCGTGGGTACGGGAAGGCAAGATTACCGATGTCAAAACCTTGATCGGCGCCTTCTGGCTCGATAAAATCTGCAGCGGCCAATGGCTGATGCAAGCGCAAACTGACGATCAATAAAAAAGCCGCAATCGCGGCTTTTTTTACATATTGGGATAATTGGGCCCGCCGCCGCCTTCCGGCGTGACCCAGACAATATTCTGGGTCGGGTCCTTGATGTCGCAGGTCTTGCAGTGCACGCAATTTTGCGCATTGATCTGCAGCCGGTCGGCGCCCTGATCCGTCTTGACGAATTCATACACGCCGGCTGGGCAGTAGCGCGCTTCCGGCCCCGCATAGGTCGCCAGGTTCACATTCACCGGCACGCTGGCATCCTTCAAGGTCAAATGCACCGGCTGGTCTTCGGCATGGTTGGTATTGGAAATGAATACCGAGGACAAGCGGTCGAAGGTCAGCTTGCCATCCGGCTTCGGATAAGCGATCGGCTGGCATTGCGCTGCCGGCTTCAGGCATTCATGATCGGCATGCCGGTGGCGCAGCGTCCACGGTGCCTTGCCGCGCAAGACCACCTGGTCGATGCCGAACATCAGGCTGCCTGTATACAAGCCCTTGCTCATCCAGGGCTTGAAATTGCGCGCCTTGTGCAATTCGGTATAAAGCCAGGATTGCTTGAATGCCTCTGGGTATGCCGTCAATTCATCATGCTGGCGTGCGGCGCCCAATGCGTCGAAGGCCGCATCGGCGGCCAGCATGCCGCTCTTGATGGCCGCATGGCTGCCCTTGATGCGCGGCGCATTCAGAAAGCCGGCATCGCAGCCGATCAGCGCGCCGCCGGCAAAACTCAGTTTCGGCAGCGACTGCAGGCCGCCGGCAGCAATCGCCCGGGCGCCATACGACAGGCGCTTGCCGCCTTCGAAGAATTTGCGGATTTCTGGATGGGTCTTGTAGCGCTGGAATTCATCGAAGGGCGACAGGTACGGGTTCTCGTAGGAAAGGCCAACCACATAGCCGACCGCGACCTGGTTGCCTTCCAGGTGATACAGGAACGACCCGCCATAGGTGCTGGTATCGAGCGGCCAGCCGGCGGTGTGGATCACCAGGCCGGGTTGGTGCATTGCGGGATCGATTTCCCACAGTTCCTTGATGCCGATGCCGTAGGTTTGCGGATCTTTCCCCTGATTCAGGTCAAATTTGGCCATCAATTGCCGGCCCAGATGGCCGCGCGCACCTTCGGCAAACAGCGTGTATTTCGCATGCAGTTCCATGCCGAGCTGGAAGGCGGCAGTCGGCTTGCCTTCCCGGTCCACGCCCATGTTGCCGGTGGCAACACCCTTGACTGAGCCATTCTCGTTGTACAGGATTTCCGCAGCGGGAAAGCCGGGGAAGATTTCCACGCCGAGTGCTTCGGCTTGCTGACCCAGCCAGCGCACCACATTGGCCAGCGAGACGATGTAATTGCCATGGTTCTGGAAGCAGTCGGGCAGCAGCCAGTTGGGGGTCTTGACCGCCTTGTGTTCGGTAAGGAATAAAAATCGGTCTTCGGTGACCGGAGTGTTGAGTGGCGCGCCGAGTTCCTTCCAGTTCGGAAACAGCTCGGTGATGGCATTCGGGTCCATGACGGCGCCTGACAGGATATGGGCGCCTAGTTCGCCGCCTTTTTCGAGCACGCACACCGATACCTCGCGTCCCTGTGTTGCGGCCAGCTGCTTGAGGCGGATCGCCGCTGACAGGCCGGCAGGTCCGCCGCCGACCACCACCACGTCATACTCCATTGCTTCGCGCGGACCGTATTGCTCCAGCAAGCTTTCAGTTGCGGTTTGAGTCATTGCATCACCACCATAAAAATTGAATTAGAATTATCGAACGGTTGTGCTAATTGTCTGAGATTTTATAAGAGAATACTAGATGGCGCAGGCGAATTCCGTCATATTCATGTAATCATAGCGTTTCTGTTAAAGCCGGTAGCAAGGAGAAATTTGTGGGCATTGAAATGAATTTCGAAGGAAAGATCGCATTGGTGACCGGGGCTTCCAGCGGACTGGGGGCACGTTTTGCCAGAGTATTGGCCAAGGCCGGAGCGCAGGTGGTGTTGGCGTCGCGACGGGTAGAGCGCCTGAAGGAATTGCGGGCAGAAATCGAGGCGGACGGCGGTGCGGCGCACGTGGTTGAGCTTGATGTAACCGACTATGCCAGTATCAAATCGGCGATTGCGCATGCAGAAACAGAAGCTGGGCCACTCGACATTCTGGTGAATAATTCCGGCGTGTCGACTACCCAGCGGCTGGTCGATGTGACCCCGGAAGACTATGCTTTCGTGATGGACACCAACCAACGCGGCGCGTTTTTCGTGGCGCAGGAAGCTGCCAAGCGCATGATTGCGCGCGGCAAGGGGGATCCCAAAGTCCAGCATCGCATCATCAATATTGCCTCCGTCGCAGGATTGCGCGTCTTGCCCCAGATCGGCATTTATTGCATGAGCAAGGCTGCGGTGGTGCACATGACCAAGGCCATGGCAGTCGAGTGGGGACGCTACGGTATCAATGTCAATGCGATTTGCCCGGGCTATATCGGCACCGAGCTCAATGCCGAGCATTTTGCGAGCGAGCAGGGCCAGCAATTGATTAACATGTTGCCGCGCAGGCGCGTTGGTCAACCCGAATATCTGGATGGCCTGTTGCTGCTGCTCGCGTCCGAAGAGTCGCAATTCATCAATGGCGCGATTGTCGCTGCCGATGACGGAATGAGTGCGCAATGATTTGCTGTGCCGCCGCGTTTTAAAAGCGGCAGCCTGCCGGTACCAGTTGCTCCGGCAAGAAAAAATAGTTTGAACCAGACGCACGGGCTGGTCGTCGCGACTTCTTTGAGTTTACTGAGATTTGCATGAATAAAAAGCTGGTTCATACGACGCGCATGGCGATTCGCTGGAGCGACATGGATGCATTAGGCCATGTCAATAACGCTGTATATTTTCGCTACATGGAACTGGCGCGGGTGGAATGGCTGGTAGTCAGCGGTTTCGGGCTTGATCCGGCAACAGAAGGCCCGGTGATCGTCAATGCCCGTTGTTCCTTCATGAAGCAATTGAAATATCCGGGAGAGCTGGAAATCCGCACCTATGTCAGCACACCCGGGCGCTCCAGTTTTGAAACGGTGTATGAAATCCGCCGTGCCGATCAGCCTGACATACTGTGCGCGGAAGGCGCGGCAAAAGTGGTTTGGGTCGACTTTGCACTGGAAAAATCGGCACCGATGCCGGCGCAGTTACGCGATTTGATCAGTGAGCCGCAAGCATAGCCCAGTTACCGGGAAACGGTATCGTGGGCTATCGGTACACGGAGCCTTAGTTCGGCACGCCAACTAGCCGGTGCACCAGTTCGCTGGAGGTCGATGCAGAGAATTTGCGCATCAGTTTGGCGCGATGCATTTCGACTGTGCGCGGACTCAAACCGATCTGGCGAGCGATCAGTTTGCTGGTCTTTCCTTCCACCAGCAATGCGGCAATTTCCCGTTCGCGCGGCGTCAGCTCCGCTGTCACAGGACGTTTGGCGCTCAAATCCTCGAAGGTCCAGATGCCGGAGGCATGCGGGTCGCTTTGCACCAGCGCATGGCCATTGACATGGCACCAGAATAATTCCTGACTTGAGCGTTTCATGATGCGCTCGTCGGAATAGCGACCCTTGGTATTCATGATGGGTACGATCCGGGCGCCGGTGCGCTCGAACTCGTCCGGGGTCGGATACAGGACGAGCAGGGATTTGCCGATCAAGTCGGTGCGGACATAACCAAACATCTTTGCCAGGGCATCGTTGCAAGCGTTGATAATGCGGTTTTGCGAAACACACATTCCCACTGGCGACTGCAGGAAAATGTGTTCATAATCGATCAGTTGCGATGTGCTCATGAATCCGGCATAGTTGATGATGTCCAAGGGATGAAAATAAGGTATTTTTACGGTATTGTACAGTCATGTGGAGCATCATATGCTGGAGAGCTTGCTTTTAAAAAAGCTGTAGTGGATTCACTTTACACAAATGAAGAGGGGTGGTATGAAAAAAGTTTATCCTGATGCCGCTGCCGCCTTGGCTGGTATCGTCAAGGACGGGCAGACCATTGCCGTGGGTGGCTTCGGCCTGTGCGGTATTCCTGAAGCGCTGATTGCTGCGCTGCGTGATTCGGGCGTGAAAAACCTCACTGCCATATCGAATAACGCCGGCGTTGACGGATTCGGCCTGGGTCAATTGCTGACAACCCGCCAGATCAAGAAAATGATTTCCTCCTACGTGGGTGAAAACAAGGAATTCGAGCGTCAGTATCTGGCGGGCGAATTGGAGCTGGAATTTACACCGCAGGGCACTCTGGCTGAAAAGCTGCGCGCCGGCGGCTCTGGTATCCCGGCATTTTTCACCAAGACCGGTGTCGGCACCATTGTTGCCGATGGCAAGGAAATCCGTGAATTCGATGGCCATCAATATGTGATGGAGCGTTCGCTGGTGGCGGACGTTGCCCTGGTCAAGGCCTACATGGCTGACAAGGCAGGCAACCTGGTGTATCGCAAGACCTCGCGCAATTTCAATCCGAATGTCGCCATGTCCGGCAAGATTACCATTGTCGAAGTCGAGAAACTGGTCGAAGTCGGTGAGATTGACCCGGATCAGGTCCATACCCCCAGCATTTTCGTGCACCGCATCGTGGTCAATGCCACGCCGGAGAAGCGGATCGAACAACGCACCATACGTGCAAAGTAAAGCGGAGAATTGACATGGCATGGACTCGTGATGAAATGGCCGCACGTGCGGCAAAAGAATTGCAGGATGGTTTTTACGTGAACCTGGGCATCGGCTTGCCGACCTTGGTCGCCAACTATGTTCCACAAAACATGGAAGTCTGGCTGCAATCCGAAAATGGCTTGCTTGGTATCGGCCCGTTCCCGACCGAAGATGAAATCGACCCCGATCTGATCAACGCAGGCAAGCAGACGGTTACTTCGCTGCCTGGCTCATCGTTTTTCAGCTCGGCGGATTCGTTTGCAATGATCCGCGGCGGCAAGATCAATATTGCGATTCTGGGCGCAATGCAAGTGTCTGAAAACGGTGATCTGGCCAACTGGATGATTCCTGGCAAGATGGTCAAGGGCATGGGCGGCGCAATGGATCTGGTGGCCGGCGTCGGTCGCGTGGTAGTGTTGATGGAGCATGTCGCCAAGGCCAAGGATGGTTCGACTTCGCACAAGATCTTGAAGAATTGTGATCTGCCATTGACCGGTGTAAAAGTGGTCAGCCGCATCATCACCGACCTGGGTGTGATCGACGTGACGCCAAACGGCCTCAAGCTGATCGAACTAGCGCCTGGCGTTACCAAGGAAGAAGTGATTGAAAAGACCGGTGCCGATCTGGATATCAGCGCAGTCAAGTAATTTGCTGGAACCGTAAAATAAAAACGGCGCCTGTTGCAGGCGCCGTTTTTATTTATGCAGGCCGAAAATCAGGTCATGCGGAAAGCGCAAGCTGCTTGGTTGTAACCAACGCCGGAGCCGATCATCACCACCAGATCACCCGATTTGATCTTGCCGAGGCTAATCGCGTCGTCGAGTGCCATCGGAATACAGGCCGAACCGGTATAGCCCCACTTGTCCATGATCATGTGGCATTTTTCAATCGGAACGCCACAGTTTTGCGCGGCCAGTTCGATGGTTGGCTTGCGGACTTGGGTGAAAATGACTTGGTCAACTTCCTCTGCGGTAAAGTTGTTTTCCTTGGCCAGGCGATGAAACAGTTTTGGCCAGCCGACATCATTGATTTCTGGCGGATAGCGCTTGACCAGTTTGACCTGAGTGCGGCCTTCCTTGACTGATTGTTCGCTGGCCGGCTCGGCCGTGCCACCTGAAAAAATACCCCATGACTGGCCGTACGCGCCATCGGCCTGCATGGCAGAACCGATGAAGCCGGGCTTGGTGCCGGCTTCCACAATGGCTGCGCCGGCGCCATCGCCATAAAAGAAGATGGTCGCATCATCTGGATCAGCCAAGCGGTGCATCATGTAGGCACCAACGACCAGAATGGTCTTGATGCCCGGGTTGGTGGCGATAATGCCGGAAGCAATGGTGAGCGCAGTCGGAAACGAGGCACAGGCACAGCCGACGTCAAAGGTGCCGGCGTTTTTTGCGCCCAGTTTATGCTGCAGGATGACCGACGTGGCGGGAGTCACATAGTCAGGCGAGTCGGTACCCAGAATAATCAAGTCGATATCTTCCGGCTTGCGGCCGGCGCGTTTGAGCGCTTCCTGGGCGGCAGGTAAAGCCAGATCGGACGTGGCCCAGTTGTCCGGCGCGTAAAAGCGCTGCTTGATCCCGGTGCTGGCCGCGAACTTGCCGATGACTTCCGGATTGCCCAGGGTGGTGAAGCGCTCGTTCAGTTCTTCGTTGGTAATTTTTCGTTCAGGAAGGTAATGCGCTGTGGAAATTATATTTGCTATACGCGACATGTCTACTCATCTCCAAATTGTGGATGAGCAATAATGACATACACGTAATTTTCCGACAAGCGCCAAGGCCTCCAAAAAACATACTCGGGTAAAAATGGTGCACTTATTCTGCTTCTGCCGGTTGGGTCTGGGCGTCAAATCCGGGCTTTTTGTTTTTTGGCTTTCGAGACGATAGACCCGTCAACTACCGCTGGTTTCTGAACGCGCTTGGCTTTGCCAGCCCAGCTTGCCCGCTTGACTTTGGTCGTGGGTTGTCCATCCAGTTGCGGCAGATAGCGCAAATGATCACCGGGGCACTGGTAGGCAAGTTCTGCTGCGTTCACATCTTCATTGGCAATCCAGACGGTTTGATCGCCTTGCCAGGTATTGTTTTCGACCTGTTCAATGAATTCGGCAAAGATGCGCGAACACAGTTCGGGAATTTCCAGGGTAAACGCATGCGACATTTTTGGAATGATCAACAGGCGCGAGTTTGGAATATGGATGCGCATGATGTCGTGCAGATTGCGCGGCGTGAGCGCATCGTATTCGCCATTCATGATCAAAGTCGGCACCTTGATCTTTGCCAGATCCGTGGTGATCGAATCAAAATTGCGCAAGGACTCCATCAGGTTCTGGATGCCGAAGATTTCATTGCCAGTGGTGCCCACCCGCTTGACCACGGCGAGCAAATCCTGGTTCTTTGCCAGCCACTCGTTGGTGAAGTTCAGCGGCATCAGCAAGTCGAGATAAAACTCGAAACCGACCCGTGCCATGCTGATGTATAGATTGTTGGCGTGGCATCTCAACAATGGATCCAGCTCGGAGAATGTGGATATCGGCAAGAGCCCCTTGAGCGCATCGGGAAACATGATCGCATATTTCAGCACCACGACGCCGCCGAATGAAATGCCCATCACATATGGCTTTTCTATTCCCAAATGGTCATGCAAGGCCTTGAGCATGATGGCATGATCTTCAAAATCCACACCAAGGATCGGCTTGCTTGAAAAGCCCTGGCCCAGCATGTCATACGACAGAACCCGCACGCCCTTTTGCGGCAGCATTTTAAAGTAGGGCGCCCAATGCGAAGTGCGCATCGATAGGCCATTGATGAAGGTAATGACCGGGTCGCCTTCATTGCCGATCAGGTCGTAATAAATGTCGGAATTCTTGTAACGAAATACAGGCATGATGGTTTCCTAGGGCATGCGGAATTGGTATTGGTCGGGATGCCGCAACCGCACTGCATGCCGGTATGACACGCAGTCGGCCGATAATCCGCCAAGCTTATTGCGCCTGGCTGGTAGTCAGCTCGCTTAACAAACGCAAGAATAATTGTTCGACGATCTGGCGTTGCGATTCGATGATCGCTTCCTTTTCTTCCAGGCTCAATTCTATTTCCATATCCTTCAACAAGCGGATCTGGGTCTGGATCTGGCGTCCGTTTTCTTCCTCGATCTCTTTTAAGGCTGCCAGGAAGGGCGTATTCAGATTCACCTGGACCGACAGCAGCGGAAGAATGCGGATCACCGACAGGAATGCGTGCGATAGCGCCAGATATTCATAAAAGGTACGGTCGACCTTGAGGATGCCGTTCATGAAACGAGTGGCGCCGGTTTCTTGCCAGAGCGCCAGGTTGAGCTGGGTCGCCGCAAGATAGACGAGTGGATTGCTGCTCCATGCCGTGGATTTCCCCAGCAGAGTGGTCAATTCCACTTCCTTGAAGCATTGGTTATGCAAAAACTTGTAAGGCACCCATTCAATCGGCTGGAACTCTACACGAGCCAGAATGGTGGCGTTGACACTCTTGACTCCCTGTAGAAACAGGCTGATGCGAGTCTGGGTATCAGGGCTAATTTCCTGTTCTTTCAAGAATTCCATCGCGCGCTTGCGAATCTCGATGGATTGGTCAACCATGGTTTCTCCCGGTGGGTTTTAAAATCGACAACATCGCGCCTGATGCATCAATGTTGTTGTCATAATAACTAGTGCTAGTTTACTTGAATCATCCGGGTTTATCTAGAAACCTGCAAGGATGCAGCGCTATTGTGCCAGCATGCTAGATGAAATTCATATACTGGACTAATCAATAGCTTAGAGCGGATGCCTGCGGTAGCGCGCTGAAACATACAGAACCTATATCGGGCGATATTATTTTGCCGCATGGGCATACCGTGCCCAAAATATAGCTGGCATGGCGCAGGCAGGAAATTTAAACAAGGAGGGCAGAATACGCAATACAGCTGCGAGGGAGATGGAAAAACTTGATGATTTGTCTGGTGTCAGTCATTTGCGAATGACTGACACCAGGCTGATATGCAGCCGAACAATTTATTGCGCGACCCAGCCGCCATCAACGTTCAGTGATACACCGCGCATCTGGCTGGCGGTATCGCTGCACAGGAAGACTGCGAGTCCACCTAATTGTTCTGGTGTGACAAACTCGCCGGATGGCTGTTTCTCTTCCAGCAACGCACGCTTGGCGGCTTCCATCGAGATCTTGCCGACTTCTGCACGTGCATCGACTTGTTTTTGTACCAGCGGGGTCAATACCCAGCCGGGGCAAATCGCATTGCAAGTGACGCCGGTTTGCGCGGTTTCCAGTGCAGTCACTTTGGTAAAGCCGATAATGCCGTGCTTGGCTGCCACGTATGCAGATTTTTGAGTGGAGCCGACCAAGCCGTGGACCGATGCGATATTGATGATGCGGCCCCAGTTTTTGGCCTTCATTGCCGGCAAGGCGAGGCGCGTGGTGTGAAATGCCGAACTCAGGTTGATTGCAATGATTGCATCCCATTTTTCGGCTGGAAAATCTTCAATATTTGACACATACTGAATGCCGGCATTGTTGACCAGAATATCGACGCTGCCAAATTTTTCAGCAGCAAATTTCATCAATGCCTCGATCTCGCCCGGTTTGGACATATCAGCATTGTGATACACGGTTTTAATGTCAAATTCTTCTGCAACGGATTTTTGCAAGGCTTCAATTTCTTTCAAGTCGCCGAAACCATTGAAGACGATATTGGCCCCCTGGTCTGCGAGCGAACGGGCAATGCCCAATCCAATGCCGGAGGTGGAGCCAGTGACGAGTGCGGTTTTGCCTTGAAGGGTCTTGCCTTGCATAATGTCCTCTAATAAATAAATTTACTGATGCTTTTCTTGCGAAGGTAAGATTTTAATCTTATCCGGCAGTAAAATGTTGGTTGTATAAGCAATCTTACCAAAACGATCAAAAGATGACCCAGCCTCAAATCAAAACTGTTCAATGTTTATCGCCCGCAGGCCCGCATACGATGGTCTATAAGGAATGGGGCGATCCGAAAAATCCGAAAGTATTATTATGCGTTCACGGTGTGACCCGCGTTTCTGATGACTTTGACAATATCGCCAGTGAATTGTGCAAAGAATATCGTGTTATTTGTCCGGATGTGGTTGGGCGAGGTCGGTCCGACTGGCTACGTGATCCGCAACATTACGTGATTTCGCAATATGTGCGCGACATGCAGAGCTTGCTGGGCACGATCAATGCAGACATGGTGGACTGGATCGGCACCTCGATGGGCGGCTTGATGGCGATGGAGCTGGCGGCGCAGCCGGATAGCCCGATACGCAAGCTGGTCTTGAACGATATCGGACCGACGCTTGATGCGGGCTCACTGATAAATATTGCCAATTACATTGGTCAGGAATTGCATTTTCCGACTTTTGCCGATGCAGCAACATATATTCGCGCGATTTCCGTGCCGTTCGGCCCGCATTCCGACGACCAGTGGCACAAGCTGGCAACCGGCGTATTGCGCCAGCTTGCGGATGGCCAGTGGACCCGCCATTACGATCTGGCCCTGGCCGAACCATTCAAGCATGCGTATTTCTTCGATGTGGAAAAATCCGAAGCCTTGTTATGGAACGCCTATGATGCGATCCAATGCCCGACCTTGCTGATACGTGGCGCACAGTCGGGATTATTGACCTCAGAAACCGCCCTGGAAATGACGCAGCGCGGGCCGAAGGCGAAACTCGTCGAGTTTGAAGGCGTGGGACATGCGCCGACACTGATGCATACGCATCAGATTGCCGCCGTCAGGGAGTTTTTGCTGGCGCCGGCGAACTGACCGGTAGTTCATTGGCTGCCTCAGTCGGGCCTTGGCGATTGGATGCGGTCCGCATAGCCTGGCAGGCAAGCGGCCGATTTTACAGGTGCGAGACTTATGCATATTCAACGCTATCATCCAGGAAAAACCCTGTCCGAGATGGCGATTCATAATGGCACGATCTATCTGGCCGGGCAGGTTGCGGACGACATCGCCCAGGACATTTCAGGACAAACCCGGGAAGTGCTTGGTCATATCGATCGTTTGCTGAAAGAAGGCGGCAGCGACAAGGCGCACATCTTGATGTGCCAGATCTACCTGTCGGACCTGGAAAATTTTGCCGCCATGAACGCCGTCTGGAATGAATGGGTCGCCGACGGCAATGCACCGCCGCGCGCCACGGTACAGTCCAGACTGGCCAAGCCAGAATGGCTGGTCGAGATGGTTGTGACGGCCGCTCAAAGATAATTCCTCTATGGTTTCAGTCGCGGCTGCCAATAATCCTGCACATGAACAGCTTGTCTTCGGCCTGAACCCTGAAGAGCGCGCCCGTGTGATGGAGGCGCTTGCGTTCGTGCAACCGATCTATGCTGGACACCAAGTCAGCAAAGGGCAGGATGCCCTCGATTTTTCCTTGTCCACGGCAGTAGTCTTGGCGCAACTGGAAACTGATGCCGACACCCGTATTGCCGCCTTGCTGTTTGAAGTGCCTGCCATGGATGCCGCAGCGGCGGAAACCATCGAAGGCCGGTTTGGCAAGGAAATCGCCGAACTCGTCGCCGGTATCCGCCAATTGATGCGCTTGCACGAAGTCACCTTTGGCCAGCAAGAGACGGCACGCGGCAAGAATGCAGCGCAACAGGCGTCGGTTCAGCTGGAAACGCTGCGCAAGATGCTGCTGGCAATGGCTTCCGATATGCGGGTGGTGCTGGTACGCCTGGCCTCGCGAGTTACCTCGCTGCGCTATTTCGCCGATCAAAAATTACAGAACGATCGCACCCGCGACTATGCGCGCACCACGCTCGACTTGTATGCGCCTTTGGCGAACCGGCTCGGCATATGGCAACTGAAGTGGGAGTTGGAAGACCTGTCGTTTCGCTTCATCGAGCCGGAAACCTACAAGCGGATTGCCCGGATGCTGGAAGAAAAGCGTCTTGGCCGGGAAGAGTTTGTTGCACAGGCGATCGCGCGCCTGAAGTCCGAGCTAGCCGCCGCCGGCATCGAGGCGGAGGTATTCGGGCGGCCCAAGCATATCTATAGCATCTGGAGCAAGATGCAGGGCAAGTCGCTCGATTTTTCGGCGCTGTACGATGTGCGTGCGTTTCGCGTCATCGTCGGTGATGTCAAAACGTGTTACGCGGTACTTGGCCTTGTCCACAATATCTGGACGCCGATTCCGGCCGAGTTCGACGACTACATTGCCCGGCCCAAGCCCAATGGCTACCAGTCCCTGCATACGGTGGTGACGGCTGACGATGACCGGGCACTGGAAGTGCAGATCCGCACCAGGGAGATGCATCATTTTGCCGAATACGGCGTCGCCGCGCATTGGCGCTACAAGGAATCTGGCGGCGCCAATTTCGCGGCACACAAGTATGATGAAAAGATAGCCTGGCTGCGCCAGCTGTTGGCCTGGAAAAGCGAGGTCGCCGGCACCGTGGTCGGCAATGAAGGAGGGCGCCGCGAGTGGGTCGAACAGCTGAAGTCAGCGACGCTGGACGATCGTATTTATGTGATGACGCCACAGGCACGGGTCATTGAACTGCCCAGTGGCGGCACGCCGATTGATTTTGCCTACCATTTGCACAGCGATATCGGTCATCGCTGCCGTGGTGCGCGGGTCGATGGCGCCATGGTGCCGCTTAATACACCGCTCAGGAATGGCCAGACGGTTGAGATCATCACGGCAAAAGGCAGCAGCGCAGCTTCGGCCGGCCCCTCGCGCGACTGGCTGAGCCAAGGCTATGCGGCCAGCCCGCGGACGCGTTCCAAGGTGCGCGCCTGGTTCAATGCACTGGATCAGCAGGCGACACTCGCGCATGGTCGCGGCTTGATTGAAAAAACCTTGCAGCGCGAAGGCAAGACTGCCGTAAATCTGGAAGAACTGGCACACAAGCTGGGCTTTGCCAAACCGGACGACATGTTCCTGTCGGTAGGCAAGGATGAATTCAGCCTGCGCCTGGTGGAAACTGCCCTGCATGAAGATGAGGCCGCAAAACAGGCGCCGCATAATCCGGATGCGGTCGTTGTCGCGCGCAAGAGCCGCGCCTCCAGCGTGGTGCAGGGCGCCAAATCGGGCGTGCTGGTGGTCGGCACCGATGGCTTGATGACACAACTGGCAAAATGCTGCAAGCCGGCGCCGCCGGATGAGATCATCGGTTTCATTACCCGGGGCAAGGGAGTGTCGATTCACCGTACCAATTGCAAGAATTTTGCTGAAATGTGGGTGCACGCGCCGGAGCGCGTGATACAAACTACTTGGGGCGATGCCGGCAGGGAAACCGTCTACCCAGTCGATATCTTTATCATCGCCCAGGATCGGCAGGGCTTGTTGCGCGATATTTCCGAGATCCTGATGCGGGAAAAAATCAATGTCATCGGCGTCAGCACGCAAAGCAGTAAAGGCCAGGCGCGCATGGCCTTTACTGCCGAGATCGGCGCGACCGAGCAATTAGCCAAGGCGCTGATGATCATCCGCGATGTCGACGGCGTGATCGACGCCCGGCGCAAATAAGCAAGCTGGACCCGAGTATTTGCATAAACCATGCCTAGATTTGCCGCCAACCTGAGCTTGATGTACAACGAGCATGCGTTCCTTGAGCGCTTTGCCGCCGCTGCGGCCGATGGTTTCAAGGGGGTAGAATTTCTTTTTCCGTATGATTTTGCGGCGCCAGACATTCTTCAGCGGCTGCTGGATGCAGGCTTGACGCAGGCATTGTTCAATTGCCCGCCAGGCGACTGGGCTGGCGGCGAACGCGGCATAGCTGCTTTGCCGGGGCGCGAAGCGGAATTCATGCGCGGTATCGAGCAGGCGCTGGATTATGCGCACCTGCTCGGCAACCGGCGCTTGCACGTGATGGCGGGATTGCTGCCAGGTGACCAGGATCGGAGCCGCTGCCGGGATGTGTATCTTGCCAATCTCGACGCTGCGGCGCGCCAGGCTGCATCGGCTGGCGTGACACTGCTGATCGAGCCGATCAATACACGCGACATGCCCGGGTATTTCCTGAATTACCAGGCCGATGCACATGCCATTTGTAAGGAAGTTGGCGCGCCGAATTTGATGGTGCAGTTCGATCTGTATCATTGCCAGATCATGGAAGGCGACCTGGCAACCAGAATGCGCTGCAATATTGCCGGCATCGGCCACATGCAAATTGCCGGCGTGCCGGCGCGGCACGAACCCGATCTGGGCGAGCTCAACTATCCTTATTTGTTTGGTCTGATGGATGAACTTGGTTATGACGGCTGGGTCGGCTGTGAATACCGTCCTAGGGCGGAAACCCGGGCCGGTTTGGGGTGGCTGCAACCTTGGTTGGAAGCCGGTAAATGACACACTTGCTAATTATAAAAGGAAGGGAAATTGCAATTTTTAAAAAAAGAAGAGGCATTAATTGCAATGGAAAAAATTTGGCTAATAGGACAAACTTTCAACTAAGTAATATTTTCTGCCCTCGCCAAATTTCAAGTTTAATAAAGAACGGTTACTAAATCCGGTCGTATTTGCAGTTGTACTGAAAGCCAACTTAAGCTAGAATCTCGTCTTCGTTAGGCGCGTAGCTCATCTGGTTAGAGCGCTTCCTTGACATGGAAGAGGTAGTTGGTTCGAATCCAATCGTGCCTACCAAATTCTTACTTAGTTTTCAATGACTTAGTGATGGGTTTGGTTTTATGGGGAAGATCCGGGGAAGAATTTTGCTTTTCGCCTGCCCATGGCAGCCTCCAAAATCCGCCTTTCACTACCCCCGTCAGTGCCTGGAATCCAGCACGCACATACCTCCAATAGCATTTTAGATTTTGGCTTGCCTGCGAGTCGGCGTAGCATTTTTCTGCCTTCAGTCGCTCTCTGGGATGCGTCTTCTTTTGCCGACAGTTCTCTTCTGTGGGCTCCTTCATCTTGGCCATTATTACTAAGGCATCGATGCCACCGCACTAGTTGTACAACTATGAAACAGGGCTGAATTCATGTCATGCACCGTGGCACAGTTCCGGCAAAGGCGCGCCGACTTCTGCAAGTCTCAAAATGTTAATCATCTACCTTTTAAAAAGAGGGGAATTCTTAGTTTAAAACTTTTGCTATGACAATTAAAGGGAGTTAACGCTGATTTTTAAATCCCTATTAAGGTTATAAAGGAATTTATCAAAATTCAAATTGTTGCAAAAATTAAAACTTAATGCTGTTTAGTTTCCATATTTCAATATCATAAAAGATAATAATATTTGTATGGTGCACTATTTAAAATAAATAAAAGTGCTTAGCAATGACTAAATTTTCCGACAAGCTCGCACCGTTTTTTATTGGCATGCATTGCATTGCTGGCGGCTGCTCCATATATTGCAGCCCATACCCGAATTTCACCAGAGATGGAGAATGTCCCATGAATCACCGCTTTCTGCCTAGCTGACTATGAATTTTGAGGAAAACCAAGGTCAAGCTGATTCTACGGTCAAAAGTATCGGCCTTGGATTTGGATATGAATTGTTACTGACGGCAGATGAAGCCATTTTGGTGTGTTGACGATGGAAACGTCTCGACCATTGCCAAGACAGTGGTAGTGAAGAGTGTCAAGGATTTAGATTCGATGTTTCGTGTAAGTTATAACAACATGCTGCAAAAACTCATAGGCAGAGATATTAACGGCGCCTTGACACATATCAGCGGTAACGCAACCGAAAAATACACACGTATTTTCAATATGCTGGGTGATTCCATACCTTCTGTCGATCTAAAACTTGGCATACTGGGCGATGGGCAGTTTTCCGATGAAATAGTTGAGTTTGTCGTCACACGTGAGACGCCAAGTGGAAAAAAATCCTTCCTAATTTATTTCGTTCGTAGTGGCGATGGCATATGGCGTATCGAAGCAATGTAATAGCGGCATCAATCAAATGAATAAAAAATGAAGATTACAAAAATATTGATGCTGGTTACATTGCTGATAACGGTTATTCCAATAGCCTATTGTGGCATTTTTGGCCGCGAGTACAGCAGTCCTGAAATACGCGGCACTGTGACAGACATAAGTACAGGCAAACCAGTCCCGGGAGCGATCGTTATCTGGCGCTGGTCGGGAAATGTGAGTAGTTTGGCGCATAGTCATACAGTTTGCTATCGGATCGACCTTGTCGTGACCGATGAAAGCGGCAGATACACCGTCCCAGCTTGGAATTTGAGGAGTGGTGAACTTCCCAACATTAAAAACAAAAATGCTTTGCCAAATGCAATAGCAATTTACAAGTCTGGATATAAAGAATATCTTAATTCAAGCATTGGAGCCATCAACTCTAATACAGAGTTAAAAGTTGAAAAAATTAAAAATGACAAAGAATATTTGGAATCGATTGGAAAAATATACGGCGCTCCAAATTGTCATTACTTGGAATATACGCTGAAAGATGAAACAAGAGAGTCGGTTATCAAATTATATAGTCAAGTCATTGAAGATATTGGCGCACATATAAGAGATCCGCAGGCAAAGGAAAGCTTGGTTGTCGCCTTAAGAAGACGGATTAATGACTTTCGTGCTTTGCAAATTAAGACTGGAGTAAATAAATGAAAAAGCAAAGCTAAATGCAAGGCAGCGATAAACATTGGAATTTAAAACACCAGCTTAGGTGTTTAACGTAGCGTTGCACTGACCGGTTGAAACCGTCCCAATTAATTTCCGGGGGTATTACTTGGCCAGCTATCCGATGGACGGTGTATCCGGTTGTTCAACGTGATCGACGATTTCAACCGGGAAGGATTGTGCATCGATGTGGATTTTCCCTGCCGGCGGAACGCGTAATTCGCTCACTGGAGCAGGTTATTGAGTGGCGGGGTGTGCCCAAGGTGATTCGGTGCGATAACGGCCCCGAATACATCAGTGCGACGACTCTGGCATGGGCGAAGAAGCGTGGCATCCGAAAAGCTTGTGAATAAAAATATAGCTGATGCTTTAAACCTTGGTGGCGGCTATGCGCCTGAAAAATATTTGCGTATTTTTAATGACCTTGGTGATGCGCTACCGTATGTTGTTCCGCGTCTCGGTGTACTCGACGATGGCCAGTTTTCTGATGAAATTGTTGAATACTTCGTGATTCGGTACACTGAAAACGGAACAAAAGTGATTCTGATTTATTTCGTGCAGGGCGGTGACGGTATTTAGCGCATTGAAGTGATGTAATTCAAATTAGGAAAAAATTGGATGGATACCAAAAGATTCGTCAAAATCGCAGTTAGCTGCTTTTTAGCTTTGCCGATCACGTATTGTGCTTTTGCAAAAGGTTATAACAGTGGGCCAGAAATCAGCGGTGTAGTGACAGATCTCTACTCAGGGAAACCCCTTCCCGGAGTCTACGTCGTGTGGCATTGGAGTGGACGGAAGAACGCTGGCTTCGTGGATAGCCAAAGTATCTGTTATCGCGCAGCTATTGCTACAACTGATAATAGTGGTCGATATGTACTCCCTTCTTGGAATGTATTCAACCTCGGATTGCCTTATATCTACGATAAAAAGGATGAAGTCCAGATTGTCTTCAAGCCGGGATACTCGAATTCATTTACTGCACCACTTGCTTCGAGCCATAAGGATCATGGCCCTCTCGACTTTAAACTTCCTCAATTTAGGGACTCCGAAGAAGAATATATTAAAGTCCTTTGGCAGGCCTATGGCGCCGCAGTATGTACCTACCAAAACCTTACGATCGACAAGCGACAAAAAGCGCAAATGATTGACTATCTTTCGATCATCCGAAATGAAACGATAAAATTGCAGTCTGTTAAAGATCGGCATCAGTTGCTGGATGCTTGTAGTGAGCTAATTAAGCAATACAAACAATACTAAGAGCGTCTAACAAAATGATTTTTTCAAAGTATGCCAGCATATGAGGGCACATCCAAGCCGAAGGAGCGCCTCATGCATCGAAGGCAGCCGCTCATAACGCATGCGCAGTCGTCGAAACT
>JAKFFK010000010.1:0-13687 GCA_036675285.1 Paucimonas sp.
CCCAGGTTGTTTTCGGCATTGATGCGGTCCATGTACAGCACGCCCGGCTCGGCCGCCGCATAGGTGCTCTTCATGATCAGGTCCCAGACTTCGCGCGCCGGCACTTTGCGGTACACCCATTGGCCATCGTCGCGCCGGTAGGCGCCGGCCCGCTTCAGTTCGGCATTGGGTTCGGCGACATGCGCGAGTTCGAATTCCTGGCCTGCATCGACTGCCTGCATGAACGCATCCGACACGCCGACCGAGACGTTAAAATTGTTGAGCTGGCCGCGCTCCTGCTTGACCGTAATGAAATCGAGGATATCCGGATGGTCGACGTTGACCACCGCCATTTGCGCGCCGCGCCGCGCGCCGGCGGACTCGACCGTTTCACAGGAACGGTCAAACACTTTCATATATGAAATCGGGCCGGAGGCGCTGCTGCCGGTGCCCTTGACTATTGCTCCTTTGGGCCGAATCGCTGAAAAATTGTAGCCGACCCCGCCGCCGCGACGCATGGTTTCGGCAGCCTGCGCCAATGCGGTATAAATGCCGGGCTTGCCATTGACGGTTTCGGTAATCGAGTCGCCGACCGGCTGCACAAAGCAATTGATCAGCGTGCTTTGCAAGCTGGTGCCGGCTGCGCTGCCGACCCGCCCGGCAGGAATGAAACCATGCTGCATCGCCCATAAAAATTCATCTGCATGCTTCTTGCGCAGCTTCGGCGATTCTACTTCCGCCAGTGCCTTGGCAATCCGCGCCAGCACTTCGTCAACGCTGGTTTCATTTCCTTTGGCATATTTCTCAAGCAATACTTCTGTCGAAATATCCTGTGGCACTGCCAGCGCGATGACGGCACTGTCCAGATTATGCATTGCATCCTCCTTGCCGACGGCGTCCCATACGCACAACAAACTCCCGGTGGCCTTGATGGACATCTCCTTGATTTAACGCGTACCAGCGATAACAACGCGCGTGATCGGTATTCAACTGCTTTGTGCTTGCCTTCATGCTGACATCCTGTCGATTGACGATGCTGCATTTTCACAGTCAGGGCCAGTGGATATCCTTGATGTGGATTAAGTATTTCCTGGCTGAATGGCATTTCTGTCAATATGGCATCGCTTGATTCACATCAATTGAATTGAGAAGGCCATTTGTTACATTGAAGCATCACTGAACGAGGTCGTAAGCTACCCTGCCGTATCTCATTTTCCTGGATTCAACCGAACAGCATGCTGGCATGACGTACTGGCGGCCAAGCTGTCTAATGGAGCCAAGCGCAGCAAAGAGAAGCCAGCATACCAGACAGCATTCATGCGTAGCGCCAGCAGAAAATTATGGACCACATTTTACTTTCCCGCTCGGACTGCAAGCGAACTTCGGATAGTCCCAGCTGCCTGATATAAAGCCTGAAATCGTACCGTCCGACGCGCAAATGCCGCCGCTCTTTTGGAGAGCAATGAATGTACTACGGCGAAAGATTCAATAGCATCAGCCACTTGTTGGGGGCAGCATTGGCTGCGACCGGCACGGTTGTGCTGATTGTGCTGGCCGCCCGCCTGGGCGACCCATGGAAGATCGTCAGCGTCAGCATTTACGGCACGATGTTGCTGGCGCTGTATATTAGTTCTACGCTGTATCACAGCCTGCGCGGGCGAGCCAAGGATGTATTGCGCAAGTTCGATCATTGCGCGATTTATCTTTTGATCGCCGGCAGCTATACGCCGTTCATGCTGGTGTCGCTGCGCGGCGCCTGGGGATGGTCGCTGTTCGGCGCCGTATGGGGACTGGCGCTGCTGGGAATTGCGCAGGAAATCTGGCTAGCCAAAGGCGCGCGCATCATCTCGCTGCTGATTTATGTGGCAATGGGCTGGCTGGCGCTGATCGCCATTGTTCCCCTGATCTCGGCGCTGACTTGGAGCGGTTTTGCGTGGCTGGCTGCAGGCGGACTGTTCTATACGGTCGGGATTATTTTTTATGCGCTGGACGGAAAAATCCGGCACGGCCACGGCTTGTGGCACTTGTTTGTATTAGGCGGAAGTGCCTGCCATTTTTTCGCGATATTGTTTTATGTCGTGTGACGTCTCGTTAGCTGGAGTCCCTGTCTGCTTCAAGTGAAAATCAGAAACGCCGTCACGCACCACAAGGCCAGAATCTAATTCATCGGTAGGTTAGGTCGTGGTCGTGCTAGAGCGCGCCATGATCAAAAACCGTAGACTTCCGCCTCGACGTTTCCCTGCGCCTCCGGGATGCACGCTTTGAAGAGTGCGCCGTCAACCGCGACGTGCCGCCTCGATTGCAGCGATGTCGATTTTTTTCATCTCCATCATCGCATCGAACGCGCGCTTGGCGGCGGCGGAGTCGGGATCGGTTATCGCTTTGGTCAGAGCGATCGGCGTAATCTGCCAGGACAAGCCCCATTTGTCCTTGCACCAACCGCATGCACTCTCTTCGCCGCCGTTGCCGACGATGGCGTTCCAGTAACGATCTGTTTCGGCCTGGTCAGTGGTTGCGATCTGAAACGAGAATGCTTCGTTGTGCTTGAATGCGGGTCCGCCATTGAGTCCGAGGCAGGGAATTCCCACCACCGTAAACTCGACCGTCAACACATCCCCTTTTTTCCCGGATGGAAAGTCTCCCGGCGCGAGGTGCACCGCGCCGACGGATGAATCGGGAAAGGTCTTGGCATAAAATCGCGCCGCGTCCTCGGCGTTACCATCGTACCAAAGGCAAATCGTATTTTTTGCTTGCTTATCCATGTCACTTCTCCTTCATGATGAGCTGCCCCACGCCGCAGTAAAATGAGGCGCTCGCAGTTTAAGGGCATGGGCTCGGCCGACATTTCTGCATCAACCAACTGCGCGAAATCCATACCATGTTAGCTGATCTGGAACCCCAGATCAGTCAAGCTACCATTTCGTCGAAATTCGAGCGACACCTGCGACATAACGCCGAGATGAACGGCACGCTTGCGTGACAGCGTCCATCAACGTGTTAAAAATTGGCTCAAACATCGTCGTCCTTGATTTCATTTCGCACCAGTGAGGAAGTTTTCGACATACTCCATCGATATAAATGCAGCCGTTGTCTTCGCACTCCACAGGGTCGACCATCCCGATATCTGCCTGCGCACAGATGTTGCACCAAGTATTCTCTAGGAGCTATCTCCGCTCGTTGCTGGGTCTGACTGAAAAATCTCGTTGTGTGCGCATAGCTGAGATTTATCGCAGCCAAGTAAATTATTGAGTCAATTTCTTACGTACAGAAGCCTGATACTCTTCACTCGACATTCCGCAGTCTTTTAAATCTTGATCGCTTGGGCCAGCATTTTTCTTTAAATATTCTTCGGCATATTTTTCTTTTGTTGTGCCCATATTTTTAAGCACAGCCGCCGGTGGAACATATATGAAAGTTGTGGCCGTCGCACATTTATTTCCCGTTATAGCATTACTAGCTGCAGCAGTGCCGCTTACCCGAACACTGCACAAAAAGAAGCAGCCACTATATATTTTAGAAACATTTCACTCTCCTATTTTTAACGACGCATTAACCAGCACGCAACAACTGGCACGAAACGGCAAGTCCTTTGAGCAGACAGCCATAGCCTTCTCTTTTTTAGTGTAGAGTCTAATTATCTATTTAACAACAACCCTTGGCGACTGTCATAGGGCTGGCCGATACAGCGATTTTCCCTGTGCGGACGTGCATCGCAGCTTCGGCGTTTGAACTCGTCAGAATGGATGCGGCCGAGACTTGGTGCCATTGATCAGTCCAAATCTGCGTGCAGAAAACCCGATTTTTTCCCTGCTTCGTCGAGCAGCTGGCCCGGCGGAAGAGCACAATCGATGACATACCGCTGCCTGCGCCATTGAATTTGCCGACGAACTAGTGACTAGACGCTGCCACCTAATCCATCATCCCGGCAAACTGCCCTTGTCCAGACCGCGCCGCAGATGTTCGATCTTGGTGATGTAGCGCTGGATGGCCACGGCCATCGGCGATGGCAAATCGGTAAACGACACGCCAACGCGATAGCGGCTGCCATCCTGGCGGTCAGCCAGGTGCGTGACGTGGCATACCTGCGCTGCGCAGTCGATGCCGCGCTGCTTCAGCAAGGGCAAGCTCAGGCGCGCAATGGTCTGGCCGGCCTCGAGCCTGGTTTCGCCGGATACGGTAAAGCCAATGCCGCCGACACTCAGGTCGTGCGCCGGCCACTCGTTCAAGACTTGGCCATCGTCGGCGTACAGCTTCAGCATTAATGGCTTGGCCACCGGCAAAAGAATGCGGTAGCTTTCGCGGCGCTGCACACGCACTACCCGTTCCGGCAACGGCACCCAGAATGCATCGCTGCCGCCCCAGGAAAAACGCTGCGGCTGGCTGCCGGCAAACTGGACGCGGATGCCCTGGATGTGTGACACGAACACACATCCAGGGCTGGCCGGCAAACGTCGGTTGGCTTCGGGGTCGCCGCTGAGGTCGAAGATGAGCGCTTCCGGCCGGGCTTCCAGCAGCGTGGTCAAGAAAAAATCGCGGCCGCCGTTGAAATACACGGTGACCGCTTCTCGCCGATGGATCAGCTCGTTGAGCACGCTCAGGATTTCCATCCGGCCGAGCAGGAAATAGCGTCCCTCGATCTCGTCGTCGCTCAATGAGGGAATCATGTCAGCCTTCGCCGCAAAAACACGTCGCACCGCATCCGGCCAATGGCATAGCTGCGCGGCTATGCTGCGTGGTAGTCGGATTGCCGCAACACTTCGGGTTGTCTTTAATCCGCATCATCGATATCGCGTTCGGTTGTCGGGCTGCGCTGCTGCGCCGTGTGGATGATATAGCGTTGGATTGCCGCGCGCATTTCCGGCATCAGGTCAGAGAATGCCACGCCGATGCGGTAGGCAAATTTTCCCTGACTGCCGGCAAGGTCGGTTGCATGACGTAAACTCGCCGCACAATCAATCTCGCCATGTTGCGGCAACGACAGATGCGCACGTGCGATTTTCGGCCCGAGCGCCAGATCCGGCTGGCCGTCGACATTGACGCCCAGGCCGCCCACGCTCAAGTCATGCAAGGGCCACGCGCCCAGACTGGTACCATCGCGGGCAAACAATTCGGCGTGTAGCGCCTGCTGCGCCGGCACCAGGATGCGGAAGCTTTCCTGGCGCTGCAGGCGTGCCAGTCGATCGGGTAAAGGCACGCAAAAGACATCGCTGCCATCCCAGGAAACCGGCTGTACCGCGCCGCTGGAAAACTGGACGCGAATGCCGTCCGGGTAGGCCAGGAAGTTGCAGGCGCTTGCTGCCAGCAGCCGCTGATTGGTCTGGCGGTCGCTGCCGGCGTCAAAAATCAGGGTCTTGTCCCTGGCTTCCAGCAATCGGGTGACAAAACAGCCGGCATCATCGTTGAAATGCACGGTGACCGGTTCATGCCGATGGATCAGTTCGTTCAATAGACTGAGAATCGCCATGCGGCCATGCACGATAAAACGCTCGTCGATCGTATCGATAGTCAAGCCGTGTGTCACTTGCGCCCCTCCTCCAACGAACCCGGCCATAAAACTGCCGGGCCGCGTCCAAAAATTCGCCTATCATCGGGCGTCCTGCATGCTTGTAATGCTGAATGCGATATAAAAGATGCTGCATGGACACAAAGTCTAGCAGGGTTGCCGATACTTGGGAAATAGTTGAGACGACGTACAGCCAGGAAGTGCAACAGCCTTGCCCGCATGTCATGGATTGGCGCCAGAGATGCCAATCCATGACATGCCGGCTCAAGCGCCTGGACGCCGCTTATTCATAGTCGATGCCTTGGCTCAGCCGTTCTGCCCTGGCCAGCGGTGCAGCCACGCTGGCGGCTTTCAGCAAATCGGACTCGGCAAAATCGATTGGCTGGCCATTGCGCATGTCGTGAATTACCGACAACAACTCCATCACCAATGCATATCGGCATGCGGCTTCTACCAGGATTTCCAGTTTGTACGCATCAAACTCTACGCGATCCATCCCGCACTCCTCATAGAATAAAAATTCTGCTCCCGTATGGTCATTCGTAACAGTGCAAGCCAATAAGTTCCGAAATACCCGCGCTTTCGCTGAAATACCCAATCCTTACTGCATGTTTTATCAGGAGAAAGAAAGCGGCCGACAAGCCGGCCTTTACCGCATCGTGCACAGCGCACCAGATTGCCGAAGCAGTAGCCGGTTTTGATACCGCAGAGGCGATGACATGCGACTATTTTTGAAAAGCTGTCCATCCCGCACACTTTTCGGCAGCATGCGCAGCATGACCACTTGGGAGAACATCATGGCACTGCAGCTGAACCGGCTTCCTTTATTGATTACGCTGACGGCTTGTGCGCTGCTGGTGCTACATGGACCGATTGCACAACTGACGCACTACCATGCATTTGCCGACCAGTCGGTAATCTGGGGCATACCGCATGCGGCCGATGTCCTGTCGAATGCCGGCTTTGCCGCGATCGGCATCTGGGGGCTGCTGAAACTGTGGCCGCATCGCCGGCATGCGGCGCTCAAAGCAGGTTGGCCCGGCTACCGCCTGTTCCTGGTCGGCTTGCTGCTGACGGCGATTGGATCCGCCTTTTACCATCTGGCCCCGGACAACTTCCGTCTGGTCTGGGACCGGCTGCCGATTGCGCTGGCGTGTGCCGGTCTGCTGGCAGCCGTGCGCGCAGAAACCCACGCACCGGCCGATGCAAAAAGAGATGTTTTGTGGCTGGCGCTGCTTGCCATCGCCAGTGTCGGCTGGTGGTATGCAACCGAGCAGCTGGGCAGCGGCGACTTGCGTCCCTACCTGCTGTTGCAGGGGCTGCCGCTGGTACTGATTCCGCTCTGGCAAGCGATCCACCGCGCGCCGCTGGCGGACCGGCGCCTGTTTGGCGTGGCGCTGCTTTTGTATATGGTCGCCAAGGCAGCAGAAATGCACGATCTGGCGCTGTTGCAGACACTCGCGTGGTGCAGCGGCCATACCCTGAAGCATCTGCTGGCGAGCATGGCTGCGGGCTTGCTGGTGTGGCGTCTGGTGCAGCGGATTCAGGCCAAGTCTGCCGAGGCTGACACGCCGATGCGTGACGACAAGCTACTCACGCCATCAGGAAGCGCGCCGCGGGCCTTTGAATAACTTGCCGAGAAAACCGGCAGGCGGCGCATCCACCATTTGCACGCTGCGCCGGTCGCTGCCGTCGCGGGCCTGCTTGCGGCGATCTTCCTGGCGCATGCGCTTGCCGGTCAAAATGAATTTTTTGAGTTCCAGCGCCATCTCGCCGGCGCTTTGATAGCGCTTTTCGGGGCGCTTGCTCATGGCCCGCATCACGATCTCGGACAGACCCATTGGCACCTCTGGATCAATTTCATGCGGCGCCTTCGGCGCCCGATGAGCGATTTTTTCAAGCAACTGGTCCATGTCTGGCGCCACGAATGCCCGATGGCCACACAGCATTTCATACATGACGGCGCCGAGCGAATAGATATCGGTGCGATGGTCGACCTGATTGCATTGCGCCTGTTCCGGCGACATGTAGTTGGGCGTGCCGAGTAGATTTTCCTTGCAATACAGGGTAAACGGCGCATCGTTGGTGCCGGCGAATTCGTCGGCGACGCGGTTAGGCGCGCGGGCGATGCCGAAATCCATCAGCTTCGGCTGATTGTCGCCAATCAGGAAAATATTCGGCGGCTTGATGTCGCGATGGATCACATTGTTCTTGTGCGCATATTCAAGCGCGCTCGCCAGCTTGTAAATGATCGTGGCAATATCGCCGGTGGCAAAGTGCTGTTTTGCGCTCAGCATTTTATGCAGCTCAGTGCCTTGCAGGTACTCCATGGCGATGTACGTCGCGTGGTTTTCATTCGACGCTTCATAGATCGTCACAATGTTGGTGTGATTCAAGCGGCCGGATGCCCGGGCTTCGTTGATGAACTGATCCTCATAACGTTTGCGCTCAGGCGCGGACATGGTCGGCAAAAATGTCTTGATCGCCACCTCCCGATCAATCACCGGGTCGTGCGCCAGATACACGCAACCGATGGTGCCACGTCCCAGTTCCCGAATGATCCGGAAGCGGCCGATACGGGTGAGCGTGTCCTTGGTCGTTGGCGTGGAGTGGGCAGGTTTCATTGGCACCAAGCATGCCATCAGTGTTGGCAATTTGGCCAGTACTTTTTATGGATTCCGGCTTGCAAAGAACCATCTGGGGCCGGTTTGTCGGTTCTTTGCACAGCCCGTTCCTGTCCAAACCCGGACACGCGCGCCCGGTGCCATGCATGAATCCAAGATTTTTTGCCCTCGCCCCCCATAAATGTTGCCCTCAAAAAAGCTTGCTCCCGATTGCAAATCTTTTCCTAGTCGAGCTTGACTTTTTGGACTGCTGGCCTAAAATACCATCCATGCAGATGGTTTATGGATGGTATACAGATGTATTTAAACCATATGATTGATTAAAGGGAGCAACAAATGAGCGTTCATGAACTCCGCAACAAGGCCGCCGACAGTGAAAAAATCACTATCAATCTCGGGCCGATTGACCTGGGTCAGATTGATTTGCTGGTGCAGGAGGGTTTTTATTCCAACCGCACCGATCTGATCCGCACCGCGATTCGCAATCAGTTGCAGTCGCATGCGGAAGTGGTCAAGCAAACGGTGGCGCGCAAAAGCCTGGTGCTCGGGCTGCAGCATTACACCCGCGCCGATCTGGAAACAGTGCGCGCTGCCGGACAAACCCTGCAAATACAAGTATTGGGGCTGGCCAGCATTGCCCCGGATGTCACGCCGGAACTGGCGTTGGCGACCATCGACTCCATCACCGTGCTGGGTGCCTTGCATGCCAGCGCCGCAGTCAAGGCTGCGCTGGCGGATCGAATCCATTAACCGCATTTCTTTGGAAAGACCATGATGAACTTCAATACCGACATGTTGACCAAACTGCGTGCAGCCAGCAGCTTGCTGCAATCCCAGGGGCCGATGGCGGCAACCGCCGCAATCCAGCAGGCGCTGCAAGACATGCACATGCCGCATGCTGCATCCGCGCAAGCTGACTGGGCCAATCCGATGCAGCGTGCGCACGTGATGCGCGACATCAATCCGGGACCGACCGACACGCCGCACCCTGCGCCCGGCGCAGGAAAGCCGGCCAATGCTGCCAACCCGGCCGGCGATATTCTGGCAAAATTGCGCCAGTCGTTCCGCAGCGGCTGGCCGCAAGGACTGACCGACATCATCGATGTCGCCGATCTCAGCGATATCACGGGTCTCGCAGAGGGGCAAGCAACGCAAGAGCCTGCCGGCATCGATGACAAGGGACGGTTTGTCGCCGGCTCATGCACCAACCGCGCCGGCACCCGCGCCTACAAGTTGTATATCCCGAGCAGCTACACCGGCCAGGAAGAGCAGGCATTGCCCATGATCGTCATGCTGCATGGCTGCAAGCAGAATCCGGATGACTTTGCCGCCGGCACCCAAATGAATCTGGTAGCGGAAGAAAACAATTGCTTCGTGCTATATCCGGCGCAGGCGCAGAATGCCAATGGCTCGAATTGCTGGAACTGGTTCAAGTCGGGCGACCAGCAACGCGACTGCGGCGAGCCGTCGATCATTGCCGACATGACCCGTGAAATCCTGCGCACCCACAAGATCGATGCGCGCCGGGTATACGTCACCGGGCTTTCGGCCGGCGGCGCGATGGCTACCGTGATGGCCAACAGCTATCCCGAGCTGTATGCCGCGGTCGGCATCCACTCCGGCTTGCCGCATGGCGCAGCGCACGACATGCCATCGGCGTTTGCAGCCATGCGCAGTGGTGCGCCCTCTACCAAGTCAGGCACGGCGATTCCGGTGATCGTGTTCCACGGTGACCGCGACCACACGGTGCATCCGCGCAACGGCGACCAGGCGCTGGCGCAATGCGTGGCCCATGCCGCGCCCAAGGCTTCACGGGCCGACCAGCGCAGCCAGCCGAAGGTCTCGGTGGAAAAAGGTACGGTGCCGAATGGCCATGCCTACACCAAAGTGATCCGGCACGACGATAGCGGCAAGGCAATCGCCGAACAATGGACAATCCACGGCGCCGGCCATGCGTGGTCGGGCGGCAGCCGCAAGGGTTCGTACACCGACCCGAAAGGGCCGAATGCGTCGCAGGAAATGTGGCGGTTTTTCCAGAAGCATGCCGGCAGCGGACATTAAGCCGGGCAGCCGCCTGGCCCGCTAGCCGGCCAGGCAAATCCCTTTGTGCATCTTTGCCAAGCATGTCCGCGCTTTCCAGGCGCGCACTTTCGGCAAAGATGCGCTTTTTTATTTTAGCTATACCGGCACAGCGGGCAGCAAGGCTGCCGCGCGCAGCATCATCTGCATCTTCTTTCAGGCATTGTCGCGTCCCACACCAGAATAGTTTGTACTCAAAGCATCAGTTAAATATGGCAATATTAGGCCCAAGCTCCCTAACGCTAATGGCGGCATATGAAAGTACTGGTTGTGGAAGACGATCCAATGATCGGCGAAAATATCAAACTGGTCCTCGAAGAGGAACACATTGCCGTTGACTGGGTAAAAAACGGCAAGGATGCGGAACGCCGCCTGGCCAGCAAGGTGTACGACGCGCTGTTGCTTGACCTCGGCTTGCCGCAAAAAGATGGCATGGATGTCTTGCGCAGTTTGCGTGCAAGCGGCAGCAGCATGCCGGTGATTGTCATGACCGCACGCGACACCGTGTCTGAACGCATCCTTGGCTTGAATGCCGGCGCCGATGATTATCTGGTCAAGCCGTTTGATCTGAATGAACTTTCTGCACGACTGCATGCATTGATCAGACGGTCGCAAGGACGCATGGAATCGGTTTATCGTCACGGCACAGTCGTCATCAACCCCACCACGCGCCAGGTCCTGGTTGCTGAACGCCAGGTACTTTTGTCTTCACGTGAATGGGTGATTATCGAAGCGCTGATCGCGCGACCCGGCGCCATCCTTTCCCGCAACCAGCTGGAAGACCGGCTGTTCGGCATTTGCGGCGACGTGGAAAGCAATGCGGTGGAAGTCTACATTCACGGACTGCGCAAAAAACTCGGCGCGCAGTTCATTGTCAACATCCGCAGCGTCGGCTACATGGTCGAGAAAGCCTGATGCGTTCGCTGCGCATCCGACTGATGCTGTTGCTGGGCGTGGCGATCCTGGCGGCCGCTGCGCTGCAGTTCGCCACCTCGTTTCGGGTGGCACTGAAGCAGGCCAACCGGCTGCTGGATTACGACATCCAGCAGGTGGCGGCCGAACTCAAGAACCATGGTTACGACCGGGCCGACTGGTCCGCCATCGCCTCTGCCGGACAGGATGATGCCAGCCTGGTGATCCAGATCTGGACGCCTGACGGCGGGCGCGTGTACCCACCGTCGAATGACGCTGTGCTGCCGGTGCGGGCCGACCCCGGCTATTCGAACGTCACGCTGGCAAACGGCGAGTGGCGTATCTATACGCTTGAAAATACCAATAGCGTGATCCAGGTTGCGCAGAAAATGGAAGTGCGCAAAAAGAAGGCGGTCCAGTTTGCGCTGCATGCAGTGTGGCCGGTTCTGCCGGTGTCGCTGCTGCTGCTGGGTGCATGCTGGTGGCTGGTGACGTCAGCGCTGTCGCCGCTGCGGCGCATCGGCAAGGAACTGGGCGTGCGCGAAGCGCAATCCGTGTCGCCGCTTTCAATCGAAAACCTGCCGGAAGAAATCGTGCCGCTGGTGCTTGAATTGAATGCGCACCTGTTGCGCGCCGGCGAAGCATTGCAGCTGCAACAGCATTTCCTCGCGGATGCGACGCATGAATTGCGCTCGCCGTTGACCGCGTTGCGCTTCCAGGTACAGATGCTGGCGCGCGCCAATGCAGAAGAGGCGCGCATGCAGGCAATCGAGCGCTTGCTTGGCGGCGTCGACCGGGCCACCAGGCTGGTCGAGCAGATGCTGTCGCTGGCACGGCAAAATCCGCTGGCGCGCGAATTCATCGTCACGCCGACACCGCTGGCCGCGTGCGTCAGTCTGGCCATCGCAGAGGTGCAAACCATGGCAGTGGCCCGACACATCAGCTTGCAGCGCGAACCGATTCCGGAAGTCGATATCGACGGTGATGCGGATGCGCTGATCATGCTGATCCGCAATCTGCTCGACAATGCAGTGCGCTACACACCCGACCATGGCACGGTGCGCATCAGTGCGGTGGCTAAAAAACTGTGGGTCACCCTGATCGTCGAGGATTCCGGCCCCGGCATTCCGCGCCACCAGCGGCAGCGCGTGTTCGACCGTTTCTTCCGCGTGCCGGGCACCGAAGCCACCGGCAGCGGTCTGGGGCTGGCCATCGTCAAGACCATTGCCAAAAATCACATGGCCGATGTGCAGCTTACCGAAAGCAGCCTGGGCGGGCTGGCAGTCAAGGTAGTCTTTCCGCTTGATCCGGATCCCCAGCCGGTGGTGGAAGGGATTGGTTCCGGCCCGATCGCCTACAGCAACCAGCTTCCCTAGCATCCGCCGGCGCAGCATCGCTGCGCACGGTTTTCAGGATTGCATTTCTTAAGACTCGCGTAATTTTTCTTCGCCATGATTCCGATCATCCGCAATGGCAGCGCCTGCTGCCCGGCGGTATCTGACTTCATAAAAATCAAACAGGAAGAACAATGATGAGACGCGCCACCATGATTTCCCCACCTTCGTAAGCCAAGCAGTTCACCACTCAGGGCCCGGGTTTCGCCAATGGCGAAACTTCACTTTGCAGCGCTGCTGCGAAGCGGGCGTTTGCATACTTTTGATTTGTGAGACTTGCATGGTTATAAGACAAATAGATACGGGCGGTAAGAAGGGCAGCACCGTGTCACTGGAGACGCGCGATCTGACGATCCGCTTCGGTGGCCACGTGGCAGTCAATGCAGTGTCGTGTGCGTTCAAAACAGGCACCTTGACGGCTATCGTCGGCCCCAACGGCGCCGGCAAAACCACCTATTTCAACCTGATTTCCGGCCAGTTGAATCCCTCGGCCGGCCAGGTCCTGTTGCATGGCAAGGACATTTCCCGCCTCGAAGCATCGGCGCGCATGCATGCCGGTCTCGGCCGCGCCTTCCAGCTCACCAGCCTGTTCCCGCGCCTGACCGTGCTGGAAAACGTGCGCCTGGCGCTGCAGTCGCGCCGCGAACTCGGTCTCGACATGTGGAACATCTGGAGCCACCACAAGGATTTGATCGCCCGCGCCGATGAAGTGCTCGAAGCCGTCGCGCTGTCAGCCAAGCGCAACATGTATGCCGCGGCCCTGCCGCACGGCGACCAGCGCAAGCTCGAAGTCGGCTTGTTGATGGCGCTGGACCCGTCGATCTACATGTTCGATGAACCCACCGCCGGCATGAGCGTCGATGAAGTCCCGGTGATCCTGGACCTGATCCGCAACTTGAAAGCCAAGACCGACAAGACCATCTTGCTGGTCGAACACAAGATGGATGTGGTGCGCGAACTGGCCGACCGCATCATCGTCTTGCACAACGGCACCCTGATGGCCGATGGCGAACCGGATGCCGTGATCGCCTCGCCTGTCGTCCAACAAGCTTATCTCGGCCTAGCGCCGGTCGGAGAAGCCGCATGAGCGCCCCCTTACTGAAACTCGACGCCGTCCAGACCCATATCGGCCCGTACCATATCCTGCATGGCGTGGACCTGGAAGTGCCGCGCGGCCAATTGACCATGCTGCTGGG